>CAZORO010000054.1:8710-17394 GCA_964581845.1 uncultured bacterium | reverse complement strand
AAATTCATGGATGCCTGGTCCAAGTTGTTCTAGAACACGATCTTCAGGCATACCTTCCGATAAAATCTGACTGGAGTGACCATCCATGATGTTCATTCTCTGGATGTGGATCAAGGAGTCTTTGAGCCGGGAATACGTAAGGGCTATCCCTGACTCGTCACTGAACTCCATCCCAACTCTAAACTCGTGAACAAAGCTGGCACTACCTTTTTTCGTAAAGAACTGTTCGGCTCGCGTGAATGCTGTGTTCGGACCCGATAATAGTAGTGGTCCCGGATCGAATGGCGCTTCCAATGTCTGTTTCATCAACAACAACGGTTGCATGATGCTCGATTTACCCGAGCTGTTCGCGCCCGCAAGGATGGTCAAAGGCCGGATCTCGATCCGCTGTTCATCACGGATTGATTTGAAACCCGACACGGAGATTGCGGTGATCGTCGGAGGGCTTTTCTTTGGTTCTTGAACTCGTCCGTTTTTCTTACGAACCATTTTTCCTCTCCCTTGACTCATTCATCTTCAGTTTCCCTAGAAACTATTACATCTACTCAATCCCCCGGCTCGCCAGCCACCTCTCCGCATCAATCGCCGCCCGGCAACCCATGCCGGCGGCGGTGATCGCTTGACGGTAAGTGCTGTCGGCTACATCGCCGGCGGCGAAGACCCCTTCCACGCTGGTTTGGGAACCCGCTGGATTCTTCAAGACAATGTAGCCCTTGGCATCGGTTTCCAACTGGCCATTGAGGAAGGCCGTATTCGGAGTATGACCGATAGAAAGGAAGACACCACTTACCGGGAGATCACTGATTTCGTTGGTCTTCACATTCTTCAAACGCAACCCAGTGACACCCTCTTTGTCGTTACCCAGAACCTCCTCGACCACCGAATTCCACACTGGCTTGATCTTGGGATTGTGGAGCGCACGCTCCGCCATGATCTTGCTGGCGCGGAAAGTATCCCGGCGGTGGATGATATAGACCGGATTGGAAAACTTGGTCATGTAGGTGGCCTCCTCCATGGCCGAGTCCCCTCCCCCGATAATTGCGATGGGCTTATCCCGGAAACGTGGAAAGGCGCCATCGCAGGTCGCACAAGCGGTGACCCCAAGCCCCTTCTTGCGGAAATACTGCTCACTCTCTAGCCCCATCCAGTTGGCGGAGGCTCCAGTGGCAATGATCAGCGCTTCGGTTTCCCACTCCTGACCATTGGAGTCTTTCACCTTGAAAGGACGGGCAGAGAGGCCGACCGACTCCGCGCCCGTGTACTCTTGGATACGGACCTCGAACCGTTTGGCCTGTTCGCGCAGGGCGGCCATGAGTTCCTGTCCATCCACTCCTTTGGGGAAGCCAGGGTAGTTTTCAACCTCATTGGTTAACATGAGCTGCCCACCCGGGAGATCACCTGCCACATGCCCCCCCTCCAACACCACAGGTGACAGATTCGCGCGTGCTGCATAGATGGCCGCTGTCCAACCAGCAGGCCCTGAGCCCAAGATGATGACTTTCTCCGCCATGTTCATATCCTCTTGCATTAGGTTCCGTAAGGCAGATCCGCTCTTAGGAGCTAGCCTCTGCCGGTCAGTTTAGAATGATTCTAAATCTAGAACGTCTCGCAATCAACTTGTCTTCTCATAAGGTTTGGCATCGTATTTGGCAAGGATCCTTCTCCATTCCTCCTCGGAAAGGATCTCGGACTCATCAATCAGCATAACCGGGATATCATCTTTGATCCGGTATCTACGGCGTGTCGCGGGATCTGTTGAGACCAAGGTATCTCCATCCAGGACCAACGGTGCTTTACTCTCGGGACACACAAGAATCTCAAGCAGTTCTGGTGAAATGGCCATCTTATAAGCCTCCATGCAAGTTCGATTACTCATGGATGATAAAGACCTGAAAGGCGAATGGAAGACTGGATTCCATAACCCGATAGACTCCCCGGATGCCTTCCTCGGAAACTCCTATCCGGAAGGCGGAATCCAACTTGGTTGGGTCAACAAAAGGAAAAAAACCTGAAGACACATACGTGATTCCAATTGACACTGGAGAAACCGGTCGACTATGATATTAACCGGTTTACAACGCATCCATCAGCCCCTTGACAAAGAGGTTACCTTCATGAAGAAGACGGCAGTTTACCCAAAGTATTACAGCGGTTTCACCCTCATCGAGCTGTTGATTGTCATCGCTATCATCCTCATTCTGATTGGCATCGCGCTCCCAAATTTCCTGGAAGCACAGAACCGCGCGAAAGTTGTCCGGGTGCGGGGTGAGTTCAAGTCCATCGATACCGCCATGACAGCCTACCGGCAGATTAATCCCCATTATCCTGTGACCGAGAGAGATCCATCCCCGAAACCAAATCCATCTCTCCTGATCCGAAGGGGATGGCCTGAAGGACCACGAATCCGCTTTGCATATGCTCTCACTACCCCCATCAAATACCTTTCCACTGTCAATTTTATCGATCCTTTCATTGGAAACTGGGCACAGTCCGATCAACACAATGACAGGGAATATTCCTATTATTATCTGAACTATGAAACCTTTTCCCTCCATCGTCCTTCCGCACATAACACCTTCGATGCTTGGTGTCTGTGTTCCTGGGCTCTGGATCGAGTCGACAGTGGGTGCTCCTGGTTCCCCCAAATTGTGGTCAACGCCAAGAAGGCGGGGGTGGCCATCGATTACAGTGCCTTGGTGGTCTTCTATAGCCCCACCAATGGAACCAACTCACGGGGAGACATTGCCAAGTATGGCGGCTGGGTACCCGCGGAGGTGAAGCTGTTCGACCGGTAGAATAACTGATTTTCCTCTTCACCCCTTCTCCACAACGGGATAGGATTTCCCGTGTCAACGGGTTCGTTGGACTGTATCTATCCATGATTACAATCCCCTGAAGGAGAAATCCTCATGCACTTGTGTTCCTTGCTTGGTTTTCTTGTCATCACCTCATGTCTTTACACATCAGCAGCTCCCCCCATGGAACCCTGGAGTGAGGAAACTGTCTGTGCCGCAATTGCAGAGCGGGGTGACTTCTCTCCCTTCCCGTATTACCAGGATCGCGCATTCTGGAAGGGCTTGGCGCAGGATCCACATCTCTCTCCCGCCACGCCAGAACTCCTCAAGACCGCGCGTGAGCTGAAGAACAAGGATCTTCCTCCCTTACCCGCATCCAAATACCTTGAGTTTCAGCGCAACGGAAACAGGACCCGTTACCAGGATCTGCTCTCTGAACGCGGCAAGTTCCTCAATGCCTTCGCGGTGGCGGAATGTTTTTCAGGCACAGGCGAGTTCATCGATCCACTCATGGATACCATCTGGGCTTATTGCGAGGAAAGTGATTGGTGTTATCCCGCGCATACAAAGGGGTTGATCGACATGAAGATGCCTCATATCGATCTCCGTGCCACTCATGCTGCCGCGGACCTTGCCCTTCTGGATTATGTTTTTAATGAAGCCCTTCCAAAGCCGATTCGTGAACGGATCCGTTATGAACTTGACCGCAGGATTTTTGAACCTTTCCTTTCACGTGAGTTCCCCTGGATGACAGTGGATAACAACTGGAACGCGGTCTGCAATGGTAGCATCTTGCGTGCCGCTTTGCTCATCGGTGATGAGAATGAGAGGTTGATAAAGATCATCCTGCGTGCTCAAAACGGTCTCTGTCATTATTTCAAAGGATTCGGGCAAGATGGAGGAACCGCCGAGGGAATCGGTTACTGGAACTATGGTTTCAGCCATTATGTCCTTGCGGCCCATCTCTTGAACCTTGCCACAACAAACCGGTTAGACCTCCTGGAACCACCCCTTATCAAAGAGATTGCCCTGTTCCCCATGAGAATTGAGCTTTCCCCTGGAAAATTCCCCAGTTTCTCGGATGGAGGACATGAATACCGTTTCTACCCTGGCTGGACCAGTTATCTCGCCGAAGCAATCGGATCGAAGGGACTCCAAGACTTCCTTTCAGCCCGGATGGAAAGGACTCTACCATCTTCCAGTCTGAGCGGCCTTTTACAGGCAACCTCGATGGGAAAGATCGCTTCCACAACAGGCACAGTCCGCTTGGAGCCTTTTGTGTTCTTGCGGGGAATTGAGTGGATGATTTCCCGCGCTCATCTTGAAGATCCGATGGGAATGGTCCTTGCAGTTCAGGGTGGACACAATGCCGAACAACACAACCACAATGATGTGGGGAACTTCATCCTGCACAACCAGGGGGAGTCATTGCTTGTGGATCTAGGGGCCCCTGTTTATGACAAGACCTTCTTCAGTTCCCAACGTTACACCTATCTTGCAGCCCGATCGTTGGGACATTCCGTACCTTTGGTGAATGGCCAGGAACAACGTAGCGGAGCCGAGGCCAAAGCGGTGGTCCAGGTCACACACACAACGGAAGTGGACACCTTCCGCGCCGATATCACCGCGGCCTATCCCCCCGAGGCGAAACTTCAAAGCCTGATTCGTACACTGAAACTGCACCGGACGAACGAAGGTGGATTCGTGGAAGTGGATGACAACTACACCTTCACTGATGCAGGCTTGCCTTTCGAAAGTGCATTGATCACATATGGCGAGACCAGCCAGCCCCAGGATGGGACTGTATTCATTCAGGGAGAACATGGAAAACTCAATATAAAGTTCGACCCCTCAGTGGTTACTGTCCAGGTCAACGAGTTTGATCCTGTCGAAGAACACCTAAGAGTGGACGCGGGTCACCCCAAGGTCAAGCGGATTGCCTTCCTGGTAAAAGAACACACAGAAAAGGGGCGGATCCATTTACAGATCACACCTACTGAATAGTTGATCCGGCAAGGAGGCTTATCCATGAGGGCGTGCTGGGGTCTGTTGGGATTGTTGATTGCAATACCAGTAATGGGGCAGGAACTCATGTCCGCGAGACTGGTCATCGAGGAGACAGTGGCTACCTGGGTTTCACCTGACAACGGATCGGGGCCCACCTGGTGTTATGGCGCGCCATTAGTTTTCAGGGATGCAGATCAAGTCATTGTCAGCATGATGGAAACAGGTGAAGGAATCCCCCCTCTCTCCAATACCCGCTGGAATCTGTATCGCAACATGGGAGGAAAGTGGGATCGAGTTCAGGTACCCAGTGAGTTCAAACACCGTGAGCCTTGTCCACTTGGGGGATTCCCTGGTAGCCGGGTCTTCCTCTCAACCAATCCCTCCACACAGCCACTGGGGACTAAATATGGTCCCTGTGATCCACAACTCCTTGTCTTTGATCCTCTGCATTTGGAACGAGAGCCTATCATCGAGCAACCCTCATGGCCTGGACCGCATACCTTTACCGACCATTCCTACCGGGGATTTGCAGTGGATTCCGCCAGCAAGGAGGTCTTGTGCTTGAATATTGATGCTGAGAGCAGTCAACAGATCTGGTCTTACCGTAACTCTGCGGGGCAGTGGACACGCAATGGAACGATTACCTTCCCGATCCGAGCCTGCTATCCCCAGGTGGCATTATCAAAGGGATCAGCGCATGTGCTGGCAATCGGCGATATCGTGGAGCCGCTGGAGGAGTGGCGGAAATACAAGTTCGATCAAACCAAGCAAGGCTGGGACTATGTCTTCCGCAGGTTGTTTTACACCTACACCCCGGACATCACGAAACAGGATTTCGTTTCTCCCATCGAGGTTGATACACTCGAATCCACAGCTGGCCACATTGCCAACCTTGACCTGTGGATCGGACCCGATGGAGACGCGCACCTGCTTTACATCAAGACCACGATCCAGTCACCTCTTATGCGGGACCGTTTTTTCCCCGGACTGCCCACCTTGCGCACATTGGATTATGCAGTCATCAGGGAGGGGAAAGTGGTAAAACGCGAGATGCTCGCAGTGGGCGGAGAGATGAATGGAGGCCTTAATCCAGGATATGGACGTTTTCACTGCACTCCCGATGGCCGGCTCTGGGCGATATTTTCTGGAACCGCCCAGAGGGCCGATGACAGTGCCTCCAACCTCATTTACCTGATGCCTGTCTGGCCGGAGCTCATGCGTGACAATCCTATCCATCTCGAATGGAGGCACCCGCTGGGATGTTTCTTCACGGCTACCGAGCGGGGAGGATCGAAGCCTTCTTGGACAATCGACCTTTTTGGGACACGTCCGGAGCCGCAGACAATGGGATATGCGAGAGTGGAACTGGGGAAACCGTAGATTATTTTGTGATGGCAAATGAGTTTTCGTTACCTTTACATCTTCCTTGATGAATCAGGAAACCTTGACTTCTCGGAAAATGGGACACGTTACTTTTCGCTGACAAGCATTGCCATAGAACGCCCTTTTTCTCTTTTCAGTGAGTTAATAAATCTCAAATATGACCTTGTTGAAAAAGGACTCGACCTCGAATACTTCCATGCCTCCGAGGATTCCCAGGAAACGAGAGATCATGTTTACACTATCATCCAAACGGGACTCCACCGTGTTCGTGTGGATGCGCTTATTGTGGAGAAGCGTCTTGTCGAGCTTTACAGGCGTAAGGAAGAGAGATTCTATCCCGATATGCTGGGGCTACTACTCCGGCATGTCTTGAAAAAGGAATGCCTGGAACAATACACGGAGGTGATCGTTTTCAATGATCGCCTCCCTGTTCAACGGAAGAGGAGTGCTGTTGAGAAGGCAACCAAGATGACATTGTCCAGGATGTTGCCCAAGGAGGCAAGATACCGGATTTTTCATCACGATTCCAAATCCAACCTTGAACTTCAAATCGGGGATTATATTAACTGGGCAATCTACCGGAAATGGGATCGTAAAGATCTACGATCCTACAACCTGATCCGAGAAGTCATTCGGGAGGAAGTCCTTTATCAGGTTGATGGGAGTACGGGATAGGGATAGAAGATGACCACCCTGGCTACTCCTGCGCGAGAGCCCCATGGGCTCTTATCACCAGGGTGGTACCTTTTCAGTTTGAGTGACGGTCGAGGATAAGGATAGGTATTCCTTCTCACCTCTTCTGACCCATTGTTTAGTATACAGTGGGTTTCTTCATCAAGAAAGGCCCCCAAAAAACCTCAAGATCATCAGGTATAACATCATCGAGATTCATCCAACTTCAATGTTCTAAAGTTGTTATGATTTCAGCCGATACACAAATTCTGGAAGTATCGGTTTGGGATGGGGGGAAAGATGTCTATACAATCGCTGGACCAGCCATGGGGGTGGCAGTCCACTTGCTTTCAACACAGAGTTGCTGATCGAGCATCCTTCAGTTGGCGTGTAAAGCTAGCACTTCTGGCCATTCTCATCCTTTTTCAGGTCAAGAGCTCCGCCACCATCCCAGTTGAGAATGACAGTGATGATGATGGCCTGATCGATCTGGATGAAGTCTCTGTTACTATCCAAGTCTCCGCGGGTCCCTCCAGTCTGCCCATATATTCCACTGCTTCTGGTTACACCATCCAAGCGGGAACCAACCTCCGAGTCCGGGCCAGTGGAACCATCACAGGGGATGTCAACACCGGACTGACCAGCGAACCGGATGGACTCGATACCTCTCCTAGCTTTCCGATGGTTCTTAACAGCGCTCCGCATCTCTCCCTAGTCGGCTCCACCGATGGTTCCACTTGGTTCTTGATTGGTTCTGACAAAGTCATCCAGGCTACCACTAGCGGCGAGCTGATCCTGGCCGTGAATGATGTGCGAGGAGCTTTTCAAAACAACACAGGGGCCTATGCAATCACCCTGGGGCGTGGGTTGGGTACGGGCATCAATGACCCCGATTCAGATGACGATGGATACAAGGATGGTGTGGATGGTGCCCCGCTCGATCCCACTGAACACCTCGATACCGATGGAGATGGAATCGGGAACAACCTGGATCCTGATGATGATGGCGATGGGTTGATGGACAATGAGGAAACGGGAAGCATCTTCGCGGTTCCTGCCACCGGAACACCCGGGGAGATCCCCTGGATCTCCACAGGTTTCAACCTGTTGGCTGGGGAGTATCTCAATTTCTCCGCCACTGGCACGATCACCGATGGCGCCAACCTGGAGTCTGCCACACCGGATGGGCGTTCGGACATCAATACCGATAGTCTTGTGCTGACCAAACTGGGAGTCTCCATCTACAAACTGTTGGGACGTATTGGACGCGGTGAATGGTTTGAAATGGGAGTTACCTCCAAGGTGGGCTTCAACGCTCCGATCACCATCCAGGCGGATGCCGTGCACATCGGAGATCAGACTGTCAGCACCTGGGAGGTACCCAAACCCACCGGGACCACGCTGGCTCTCTCTTTCGATCTACCTGAGGAACCCTTGGGTGATGCCCTTCTCCAGCTCGAAGTCTGGAGCACTCGTGAGAACAACCTTCTGTCAATGAATGGGCTTTATTTCGGGAGGCTGTGCGCCAACCGTACCAATACATGGAATGAGTGTGCCCTCCCGGTCCCAGTGTCGGTTCTTCAGAAAGGAAGTAATAGCCTCTCCACTATCGCGGGTCTCGATGACGACTCTCAGGACACCACCTCCTCTTTGGATGACTTCATGGTCCGCAATGTCAAGATCGAGTTCATTCCCAGCGATTACCGGATCATCGAGACCGCGCCTCACCACATTGGCGATGAGACGGTGAGTGATTTCGAGGTAGCCGAAGCGGAAGGGACCTCCTACGGCTTCAACTTCACATTGACTCACCTTCCCTCTTCGGGA
>CAZORO010000054.1:0-8700 GCA_964581845.1 uncultured bacterium | reverse complement strand
AACAGTCCGGCTCTTTGTGGATGATTACGATGTCACCACCTCACGCCCTGCCCTACCGGTCGAGGTCAATGGAACCCAGGTGGGAACCCTCTGCCAAAGAAACTCCGCTCTTTCTGATTACTGGCAGCACTGCATCATCGATTTTGATGTCAGTCTTTTATTTGTGGGCAGCAACCGCATCGAGTTTAGGAGTGTCACTGGAACAGGAACCAATTCGATGGATTATGATGATTTCATGATCCGGTTTGTCCAACTCAAGATTCCCTTTACGGGATCAACCAATGAGCTGTTGCTTTCCTACAATGAGCAAGTGGGCGGTTACGCTGACAACACGGGGACCTACACCGTGACAATTGGAGCGGGAGTCGCCACTGATCCACTCAAAGTGGATTCGGATGGAGATGGAGTGGGCGATGGGGTGGAATACAAGGCGGGAACCGATCCCTCCAATCCGAATGATCCGATGGCCTTCGACTATAACGCCAACCAGACACTCGACGCCTTGGATGTGTTCATGTTCAGTCATTGCTGGATGAGGGCACCCGAGGAGACGGGTTTGGAGGAGGTTTTTGATAACGACAGGTCCAGGACCGTAGACACTTACGACCTGTTACTGCTTGAAACCGCCTGGTTTCAATGAGGGAGTCTGAACATGTACCTGAATTTTTTTGGATTTCACAAAAAGCCTTTTTCACTCACCCCCGATCCCTCGTTCTTCTTTCCGAGCGAGTCGCATCGTCAAGGGTTCGCCCATCTACGCTATGGGATTCGTGAGCGGGTGGGATTCATCGCTTTAACCGGCGAGGTGGGCACCGGAAAAACTCATCTCGTGCGCCTTCTGCTCCAGGAGCTCGGCCCCGAGGTCAAACGCGCTCTGATATTGAATCCTGTCTTGAACCCGGATGATCTTCTCACCGCGATCATGCAGGATCTCGAGATCACTTTCGAACCCACAATGGGCTTAAGAGAAAAACTAGAGGCCTTTGTCGAGTACCTGATCAAGGAGCATCAGCAAGGGCACAGGGTGCTTGTCATCATCGATGAGAGCCATAATCTTTCCATTCAGGCCCTTGAGCGTCTTCGTTTGTTGTCCAACCTGGAAACCGCTGGGACCAAATTGGTGCAAATCCTCCTGGTGGGGCAACCCGAGTTGAACCTGCTTCTCAAGCTCCCTCCCCTGAGGTCTTTGAACCAGCGCATCAGTGTCCGTCACCACCTGGAGTGTCTCACCGCCAAGGACACCGAGGAATACATCCAGCACCGTCTCGTGGTTGCGGGAGGCCAGGGGGTGGAGGTGGTCTTTACGAAAGGAGCAGCACGCCTGATTCACCGGGCTTCCCGTGGAGTGCCACGTGTTGTGAGTACTCTGTGCGATTTTTGCTTGGTGATCTCCTTCACCGCGGAATCCTCACGGATTACACCCAAAATCGCCCGCGAAGCAATCCGTCTCTTCCTCAGCAAAGCGATCCCATCGGAACCGAAAAGGATGGAACGGACCTACCGGCGGCGTGCTCTGATTCCAGCGCTGGCCGGTGGCCTTGCCTTGATTGCCGGCCTGGGGCTGACTGGATGGAACTTGATGAAAGCGGGGCATCAGACTCACAAGGAGACTCCCATTATAAAATCAAGTCCAAGCTTTCTCTCCACTGTGGTCGAGGAGCCGGGGAGTCCCTTGCAACTAGCTCAGGAAATTGTAGAGACACCCACTAGCCCATTAGCCGAATCCCTCGGAAAGGAAGAACCACCAGCCAGTCCAGTCATACCATCCATGCAAGAACAGGCCATGGCTCCCCCCCCACATGCGGTTTCCTCTTTCCTCGCCGAGGTTCCCTCTTCATCCGCTCCAGCCTCCTCACCGCTATCGTCACCCAGCACCCTATCTGCGGACATTGCCGGCGAGCCGATTATTCCCGTAGATTCCATTAAGAATACTCAAGCAGACACGCCAAGAGAGTCACCCCTTCTCGCGGATAAGCCCGATCCCTGGAATTCGCTCCCAGCATCGTCAAGGGCTCCCTCTAAACCATTGGAACCAGCCGTCTCCGAGGGCAAGCGTTATGGGGTTCAGATCGCATCCACGAAATCCCTCGACAAGGCTCGAAACGCCGCCAGGCAGGTTTCAACTTTTGGGCCTGTTTATGTGGTTCCAACCATATCGGCCAATGGGAACAAGTGGATCAAAGTCGTGGTGGGAGCACTCGAAAGTTACGAGGCCGCCCAAACGCTCGCACGCAAGCTTAATGACAACGGCAAGGCGAAGGATGGCTGCGTAGTGAAGAACAATTGGTGGAGCACTCATCTCTCAGGAGAGGATGGAGTGATCGTGGTGGAGTCCAATCCTCGTATCGCGGATTCCAGCGGGATGTAAAAAAAACTCTCTCGGATTCACTTCGGCTCGAATGCTGCTGTCTGTTGGTGAGCATTGAGGATGATACGTTTATTGGCCCAGACCAGCGGCATTCCTACACTGCCGGCGTGACGATGGTCATCTCTAGACTCCACATATACCCGTGTGCCGGGTTCGCAGCGCCGTCCGGCAATGGAGACTGGAAATGGCAGCCAGTAGGCCTTCACCTGATAGGTTCCACGAAAGGTTCTGCATTCGGCGGTACCGATGGGAATGGTCGCCTCAATCCGTTCCCCATAAGTTCCACCCGAATCGAAGATGATTTCGGCATTCGTCCCAGTGTCCAGTTGAAAACGGACACTGCGGTCAGAACCCACCTCCAGGGGAATCGCAAATCCATTTAGATCCGGTATCCACACCATGGGAATCTTGACCGGAAGGCTCTGTGCTTGGGCATCTTCGAAAGGTCTGATGGTCAGGGTCTTCTGGACTGTATTGAACTCCACTTCCCCACGATGCAAGAGAGATGCTCCGAGGACCCCATCCAGCTTCTCCTTGTATTCTTTACGTCCCAGGGCATCAATTTGCGTGTCGGGAAGAAAGGCAACAACTTCATTTTTCAGGCGCAGATCGCCCAAGGAGAGGGATGAGGTTCGATAAACAGTCTGTTTAGCAAGGCTCCCGGTTGCTCCCTGCACCTCGGCATGACTGACAGGGCGTGCACTCAGTCCGGTACGCAGGGACTCGCGTAATAATGTTAGGGAGCTTCCCGTGTCAACCTGGAGAAGCAGTTGATGGCCTGCATATTCGGCCTTCACGCCAACATAAGGTGCTTTGCTGAGGGGACCAGTTCCGATCTCGATGAGTGGAACAGATACCTCTTTGCCCGTACCCGCCATCTTGATGACCAGTTCAGACCAGGAGGAGGCTCGTTTGGGAATAGTGGTGGTGCATGAGCCGATCAGAATCCCACACAAGGCCAGGATTCCGGCCGCTGTCACCCTCATCAGTCTTCTCGAACAAACCAGAGTGTCTTTCATCAAGACTCAGGCATTTGGGGCTATCGAGGATTCTTTACTTCCTTGGCGGTTCCAAAGCGATCCTCATCCCCTTAGGTGTCATTCCAGTTCTTCCCGCGATGTCAAAATAAAAACCCCATTGGTCCATTCCTTGAGTCACTTTCACCAAGAGGCGATTCCATCCCATCTTTAAAGGCAATGTAAATTGATCTTGGTTGGGTTCCGCCGCCCGCAAGGTGGAACGCCTAAAAACCACCTTGCCGTTAACCCACACCTTTATGGAATCATCACTGCCCGCCGAAGCCTCCAGAGTCTGAGAAGTTGGCAGGTAGACCCACACTGTGGCATAGGCCACGCATAGTGTTGCTCCTGTGAATGCTTTGCATAGGTCCACATATCCATTAGGTTCTGCATGGATTTCTTTCCAACTGACAGATCCCGCTGTGTTGTCATACCCGGAGGAAAAGTTTGCATCTTTCTCAGGGGGAAACTCCTTGTCAATCTGCGAGGAACTCTCCAATGGGAAAGGACCCACGATCTTCCAGGACTTGAGGAACTCATTACCGAAGCCAATACCGGTCTTCATGAGGATTGTTTCCCCAGCCACCTTGATTTTCAAATCCAGAGGCAGGGATACACGCTGGCCGGGGGTTGTCTGGTGGATATCGAATGAGTACGAAAGATCCTTTGACTGACCAGGTTCCAGGTCAAAGGAAGCCTCCATATCGGACTTCGGTTCCCAACCTGTTGGTGGTTTGAGCTTGACAGTCAGGGAGACAGGGGGATTGGCCAAAGAATTCTCAAAGGGAATCGTGATATCAGCGATACCAGCCTGGCCAGCCATTGCCATCTCGACCCCTTTCCCCTTGGGTTTCGAGACCCACTTTCCCAGGAGTTCGCTGAAAATTTCCCGCTGTACCGCGGCATTATCAAGGTTGGCAACCAGGCGGATGAGGTTGGTACTGGCTGCACGTGCGGTTTCCATCTTCTGCTGGATTTCCGCAAGGGAATGGCGGGAGAGAGCGGGGAGCGCCACTGGCCCGGCTTCGCTCCGCGCGATGCACAGGAGCGCGTTTTTTACATGCGCGGCTTCCTCCAAATCGGGTGGAAGACTCCGCAGGATATTCACTTGTTCCTGGATGTCCGGAGGAGTTTCCCCGGGGGTATAACCCATGTCTTCTGTTTTTGCTTGGGCCCGGTCGATCCGTCCCACCCATTCATCAGCCCACTCCTTGGCGGGACCCGCGAGAACTCCCGGGACTTCAGGGATGATAACATTCACTCCCTCGGCCAAATCATTGGCGGAAACTCTCTTGACTGGCGATCCAGAAACCGCGAGATCATAGTCACCGGGGTCGAAACTCCTGGCACGGACAGTAATTGTAACCGCTTTCACCTCCTCCGGGACCAACATCAAGGAGACGACCCGGCAGGAAAGGGAAAGAGTGGTAACCTCTGCCTTCCAGCCCTCAAGGGTCACTCCCTTTTCGGGTGACACCAGGAGAGTGGCTCCGTAACAGCCGGTGCCAATAAAAAGAACCATAATAAGAAAGCAAAAGTATTTGCCCGGAAAAAACACTGGATTCGAGACCATCTGGTTGGAGCCTCCCAATGAAGCAGGGAAATTATTTCGACAGGGCTAAAGGTACGGGAATCATGGGTTCCGGGCAATTGGGAACTCAAAGAGACTTGACCTTCCATGAGTTTAGTGCTTCCTTTGCTTCCAAGGGGGGGAATCCATGAGCGGCCAGCCTTTTGTTCATTTGCATCTACATAGTGAGTACTCGATCCTGGATGGGATGTGCCGTCTGGACCGGTTGCTGGATGCGGTCAAGGCACACAAGATGGGGGCAGTGGGACTCACTGACCATGGGAATCTGTTTGGCGCGCTGGATTTCTTCGGAAAGGCGCGTGGAGCAGGGATTCATCCCATTATTGGTTGCGAGGTCTACATCACCTCGGGCAGCCGTTTCGACAAAGGTGGAAAAGGCGGTCAGAGCTCCGGACCAGCGGTAGGAGGATTTGGCGGCCACTACAATCACCTGACCATTCTCTGTAAAGACAATGAAGGTTACCGGAACCTTCTCAAACTCTCGACCATCGCTTTCATGGAGGGTTTTTATTACCGGCCACGTATCGACCGGGAGGTACTACGTGAACACTCCAAGGGTCTGATCGGGCTTTCGGGCTGTCTGGCGGGAGAAGCCAACCAGTGCCTATTGCGCGATGATATCAATAAAGCCCGTGAGGTCATCGAAACTTACGCAGGAATCTTTGGACCGGACAATTTCTATATGGAAATCATGCCAAATGGTCTCCCCGATCAGGAAAAGGCCAACCAGGGAATCATCCAACTCGCCCGTGAAATGGGACTGCCCCTGGTGGCCACCAACGATTGCCACTACATCCTGCGAAGCGATTGCGAGGCTCACCGCGCCATGGTGTGCATTCAGACTGGCACGCTCATGAGTGAACCCGATGGGCTCCAGTTCGAGACTGATGAGTTCTACTTGAAGTCTCCAGCGGAGATGTGGGATCAATTGGCCAGTGTTCCCGAAGCCCTCAGGAATACACTTGAGATCGCGAACCGTTGCCAGGTTGAGCTCCCCACCAAGGGGGGCAAGTTGATCATGCCCCGGTATGAAGCACCCGCCTCCATGGACAACATCGAGTACATGCGCCAGTTAACCTATGAGGGAGCTTGGGAACGCTATTTCGATCACGCCGATGATGAAGATTGGCAGCCAGGTCTGGTTCCCTCCCGGACCCTGACTCCGGTTGGCACACCACCCCCCTCTCCCGGAACTTGGTCCCAAATCGGCCAGCGTCTGCCTCGCGTAGTTCGTGAACGTTTGGAGTATGAGCTCGAGATCATCCACAGCAAAGGATTTGTGGAGTACTTCCTGATCGTTTGGGACTTCATCCATTTTGCCCGGACCCGGGGAATTGCTGTAGGGCCGGGACGTGGCAGCGCCGCAGGCAGCCTGGTGGCGTATTCATTGCGGATAACTGACATTGATCCACTTGAGCATGGTTTGATCTTTGAGCGTTTCCTTAATCCTGAACGTGAGTCGCCGCCCGATATCGATACTGACTTTTCCGATAAACGCCGTGATGAGGTCATCCATTATTGCGCGGAACGTTATGGCAAGGAGAGTGTTTCCCAGATCGCCACCTTCTCGCGGATGGGGGCCAAGCAGGTGGTACGGGATGTGGCACGCGTCATGGGGATGCCCGCCAGCGAGGGGAACCGGATTGCCAAGCTCATTCCCGATGAGCTCAACATCAAACTCAGCGACGCGCTCGATTCCACATCAGAGCTGCGGGCCTGCCGCGATGAGGATTCTGACCACCAACGTCTTTTCGAGATCGCGCTGCTGATCGAGGGAACCATCCGCCAGACATCGGTTCATGCCGCTGGAATCGTGATTGGTCCTGAAAGCCTGATCAACATGTGCCCGCTGATGAAGACCAACAACGGTGAGACCTGCACCCAGTATGAGCACAAGTACCTGGAGATCCTGGGGCTGGTCAAAATGGACTTCCTTGGCCTTAAAACCCTTTCGGTCATCGAGGACACGATCGAAGCAATCCGTCAACGCGGCATTGATTTCCGGATCGAGGAAATTCCTCTGGATGACCCCAAGACCTACGAGCTTCTTCAAAAAGGGCGTACCAACGGCATATTCCAGCTGGAATCGGCGGGCATGAAGGATCTGATCAAGAAGCTTCACCCGGAATCCTTCAAGGATGTCGTTCCGCTCATGGCGCTTTACCGCCCCGGTCCGCTTCAGTCGGGAATGGTCAACGATTTCACCGAGGTCAAGCATGGACGCAAACGGGCGCAGTATCTCCACGCCGACCTCGAACCGATCCTTTCAAGCACTTATGGCACCATCCTTTACCAGGAACAGGTGATGCAGTTGGCTCAGAAGATCGCAGGCTACAGCATGGGCGAGGCCGACATCCTTCGCCGTGCGATGGGGAAGAAGAAGCACGACCTCATGGCCAAGGAGAAAGAAAAGTTTGTCGCTGGGGCAGTCAGGAATGGTTACAAGGAGAAGATGGCTGCCGAGCTCTTTGACAAAATCGAATACTTCGCGGGGTATGGTTTCAACAAATCCCACAGCGCGGCCTACGGTGTCATCTCCTACCAGACCGCTTACCTGAAGGCAAATTACCCAGCTGAGTTCATGGCGGCCGCGATGACCAATGATCGCAACAACACCGCCAAGGTGGTCAAGTATGTCAATGACTGCCGTGAGATGGGGATCCCGGTATTGCCGCCGGACATCAACCAGAGCCTGGAGAATTTCACGGTCACCCCCATCGGGATCCGTTTTGGCATCACTGGTATCAAAGGTGTGGGTGAGGCGGCGGTCGGCACAATACTCGGTGAGCGCAATGCACATGGTGAGTACAAAGACCTGCGTGATTTCTGCGAGCGGGTGGACACCAGCGTGGCCAATAGCAAGATCATCGAGTGCTTGATTCGTTGCGGCGCTATGGACAGTTTCGGAAAGAAGCGTGCACAACTCCTGCAGGTTTATCCGCAGGCTCTGGAGGCTTCCTCCTCCAAGCACAAGGACCGTTCTGTCGGACAGGTCAGCCTGTTCGGAGATTTCGGAGTGGGCGCCACCAGCGAAATCGATTATCCCGATGTCCCCGAACTAACCGATGCTGAAAAACTCAAGGGTGAGAAAGACCTGCTGGGCTTTTATGCCACCGGTCACCCCTTGGCGGAGGTCGAACGGGAAATGCGTTTCCTGGCAACCAAGACTGCGGCGGATATCGCCGAGCTGGAGGGAGATGAGTCAGTCAAGGCACGTATGGTGGGGATTGTGACTCAGATCCGTAAACGCAAGACCCGCAATGGTGAGATCATGGCGGATGTCACCCTGGAGGACCTGACCGGCGAGTTCCAGGTGATCGTGTTCCCGAAGGATCTGGTCACTCACCAATCCCATCTCTATGAAGGCAGCATTCTGGTGGTGGAGGGGAAGGCCGCAATCGGACGTGAACGGGCCGAGATGACCCTCGACAGTTTGAAACCGCTCAAAGCCGCATGGGAGGAGAATGTCCGCGCGGTGCATGTGGATCTGCTTTCCGAGGGATTGGGCAAGGAGCTCATGACCAGCCTCAAAAACACCTTCCGCCGTCACCGTGGCAAAGCCAAGGTGCTCTTCCATGTGAAGACCCCGCGTCATGGCGAAGTGGTCATCCAGGCCGGACAGGATTTTGTGGTGACCCCCTCACGTGAGTTCGTGTACCAGGTGGAGGATCTGCTCGACAAAGACCGGGTGAGCTTTGATGTCGCGCCTTACCGTCCCAAGG
>CAZORO010000053.1:0-17426 GCA_964581845.1 uncultured bacterium | reverse complement strand
AAATCTCCCGTTGCTTTGGGGTAAGAGTCTCCGGGTCGATCATGGCTTCCGGGGGAATTTCAACAGGAGCCGAATTCTCGATGCGTTCCTCCACCAAGTCGAAATAGTCAATCGCTTGCTGGATCTGTTCCTCGCGCGGGGGAACCACCATTTCCCTGGGACGTCCAGCTAGCAGGTTATACTTCTCCCCCATGACTTTGGAGGATTTGTAAACCGTCTCATAGTAGTATCTCTGGGCCAGGGCGATCTGTTCTGGAGTTCTCGGAACTGTGGGATCAATAGGTGGCAGTTTCGAAGGGATGTAGAAAAGATCCTGAGTCGCATTTCCAAGACTGACCGTGGCACGGTCGGAATCGAGCTTGATAATCTTGGCGCTATCCAGTGTCCCCCCCACCTTGATGTAAGGGGTTGTCTTCCGGGTCATGAGGTTACGGAATTGAGCTTCCTCGATCCGATTGACCTTACGGTATTTGACATAGTTCCAGTATGCCATAAGTTCAAAGAGGATGTCTTTGTCGCTGCGCCGCTCCTTGGTGGCCTCAGCCTCTTCCGTGGCCGTGGACACCACCGGAGAGGCTCCGCTGAGGGCGGATTGGATATCTGGATCCTCGGCGATCAGGCGGGCCATGAGACGTTCGCTGAACTCGGTATCCAGTGGGGGCGGCTGGGGGGATATGGCGACTTCGGGAACACCCTCAATCGTGGTGTCCTGGCGGAGGAAATAAACGGTTAGGATCGCGGCCAGCGCGATCACCAAGCCGATACTTGCCGCGAGAATCCTCTTTAGCATCTTATTTTGGTCTCCTCCCCCTGTGAGGTGACCTCGTAACGAAAATGGACGAGGTCAGGGGGAGGTCACTCCCTCCCCCTGTCAAAACGGTTGTTGCCATAAAAGTGTAACGTATAAACCAGGACACACTACCGGTTTCCGAACCCTACTTGAAAGCATTGAAGTAAGGGATGAAGTCTGTCGCCGGCCGATACCGCCAGGTGAAAGCCAGGTTGGTGTATGAGTTATTATTTATGGGCCCATTCACATTGATGACATGAATCACGGCGTAGTTTAGGCGGTTGGTGACACCTCCTTGTTCATCGGCCCGGAAAGTCACCACCACATCATCGCCTGGTTGAACCGTTGTGGTACGAGTCCAGAAGCGATAATCCGGGAGGATCAGGTTCCCTTGAGCATCACGAATGTCAAGGTCATCATCCAACGGCAAGGTGCCAAAGGGGATCGCCAAGGCATCAGAGGCCTCTCTCAGGTTGATGAGATAGGCGGAGCTACTGATATCGGGAACATTGAGCACCACCGTATCGGTAGCACCTCCTCCCTCGGCTGCGGTCAAGTGGCTGTCATAGACAAGGTCACGGCCCGCTTCGACCGTGATGCCAAGCTTATCGAAGAAACGCCAACCGACTGGATTGTCGATTTGAGCTTGGAGGGATTCTGTTTGGCCAACTGTTCCCAGACCTCCCTGGAGAGTGGAGAGTAGAGCCCAGACCGCTCTTGTTCCACCGGAAATGGAGGCAATTTGTGTGACCGGATCCACATAGACCGTAAATTCCACGAAAACACGGAAAATCGAGGTGGGAATGGTACCCGATACACCTTGCTCGCCAGCTTCCACAGGATTAAACCAGAGGAAATAGAGCACGGGATGGAACCAACCACCGATAGGTCCTCCAACAGAGCTGGCATGACCCTCAACCTGCTCAAGGAAATGGAGAATGTAAGTACTATTCTGGCTGCTTCCTTTCGAGACTTGATCTTCCTCATTCAGGTAGATGACGCCCTCGCCTTCACGCTTAGTTCTGGCACGGGTTTTGGTGAAGTACCGCTCATCAAGGACCGGGTCGGCACGGTCAATGACTCCATTGGTGTAGTCATCATCAATGATGCGAAGGCGCCAACCTCGGCCATCATCGGTCTCCCAGAAGCGCGCTACTTGATCGATCTGGACAGGTCCCACAGTGAAGACTTCTCCCGCGTCTGTATCGGTGCTGTCAGCGTTCTCAAGGGTCAGAGGATCATCGGCTGGAGCAAACACCGAGAGAATCGGATCCATGGTAAAGATACTCGCGCTGGCCGAGACAATGTAGGTATTGGCGGCGGTGTTACTCTGAGTAATCGTCACCGAGTCCTCATTAATGGAACACGAAATCACCCGGTAGTGGTTGAAGAAGGCTTGCCAGACCGCCGCAAAATCCGACCTGTCGTGCCCCTGCTCATCCAGGAAGTCCGGCCGTAAGTATCCCAGCATGGCGGTAAGGTCCTCACGGGAAACGGCATGGCAGAGACCCTCCAAGGGGTTCATGATGTTACCTTGGACTTGTTTAGATATTTCACCGGCTTGAGCGAATTCAAGGTCAATAAAGGCCCCCGGGGATTCACCGGTAACAACATTGAGAGGCGGGGTGAAGGTAATCGGATCTCCCACATTCAATGCGTCTGGCATGCCCACGGTCCCCGCCGGGACAGGATTCGGGCCGAGAAGGATATCACCCACCGCAAACACCTGGCCCTCACGGTCCATCACAAGGAGTCCCACGCCGCCTGTCAGGTACTCGATGGCACGGTAGACATCCGAACCCGGGTACATAATGACCGATGTGGAGCTGTCAATCGCGGGGGCAAGGCCGATATTGTAGATCCCGCCATACGCATCGAGGATGTAGGCACCCGTGGGAGTGAGCGCCATATCCCGCGCGATATCCAAACCAAAGGAGGGCACATTGGTGAAGCGTGGTCCATCTCCCAGGGGGTAGACACCGCCAAAACCACTAAGGATCTCAAGCCCTTCATTTGTGGCTGTCAGCTCCATGTCGCGGTAGATGTCATCAACGGAAGCGGGAATACCAGTGAGCGTGAATGTCGCCGGGGCGCCCACACAATGAACACCACCCATCCCATCGAGGATATAGTAACGGTTGCCATCCCAATGGGCTTCAACATCACGGGCGATATCCATCCCGAAGTTGATCGAACCACCCTCTGGAAAAACAACTGATTCGGAGGTGCGAACAAATTTTGCCCAGACCCCAGGGTCGCCGCGTAAAACCACATCACCGAAACCATGAAGGTAAAGCGCGCCCAGCTCGGAGGGAGTCAGTTCAACATCACGAATGGAATTTGTGCTTTGCCGGTACTCAGGGATGTTGATGTTGGCGCTGCCGGTGCCGAAAATCTGGCCCAGATTATCGGCGATCAGGAAATCGACCACTCCGGGAGCCTCGATCCTGCTGGTGGCATCCAGAATGATGGCCGCTGGCGCATAGATCGCTTGGGCGGGATTCACCTCATCCCTCACAATGCCATAGATATAGGCCTCGCCAATCGTCTTGCGCGCCAATTCCTCCGGAAAACGGAAAGTGAAGGAATACGGGCGCCGTCCATCATTGTCGATGATATTCGTCGTGGTTTCGCCTTCAACGGGCGGGATCGGATCACCATCCAATCCAATCCTATCGGTGTCCCAGTAGAAATCGACAGATGCCGCGTTGTCAGGATCACTGAAAAGGAATTGAACTTCAAAGTCATATGTCACCCGGCCATCCTCGATCACCGCCTGAGCGCGCGAATCAGCTCCGGAGGGACGGATGAAGGTCAGGCTGGGGGGGATATTATCTCCCCCAACATTGAGATTGCTGCTGGAAAAGTCACCCAGCGGGACACTCGCGGACCGGATGTTTTCGGTGTATGGATTCGCGCTCCGGTAAAAGGAATACTTCAAACCCTGAGCCGGGATGCGCATACGGAAGGAGTCCCCGATATTGGCGCCTGTTCCCACACGGGCCGTAATGAAGAAATCTGGTCCTTGAAGAAATGTAGCGGTGTCATTGTTCGGGATTTCTGTCAAGTAATAGTAGTTCAGATCCACATAGGGCGGATCACCAGTAAGCCAAGTAAGGTCATCGCCGCCATCCAGAATGACCCCATGGGAATAAATTGGTAGTACGACAGCGCCTTTGCTTGGTACTGGGACAGCTGGGTCTATCGTCAGGACATTATGGTCAATCCGGAAGAAGACGGCATCAATAAAAATCGAGAGTGGGTCCATCATTAGCTCAAACGCGGTCAGCCTTTCGGCGATTACATGAGATCTGAGATCCGGGAAGTCCACACGCAAACTGCCATTTGGTTGTTGTGCGACCACGGGAGCGGAAGCGAACTCGGAATGGGGAACAGTCGGATTGAAGGTGCGGTAATCATTTGGCTGCAGGTAAGGCATGGTGTCATCGTTCCCATCAAACTGACCATTCAAGCCGACCGCATCCTCATCACCAAAGTCGTTTTCATCCGTGATCCCATCCAGGTCATCATCGGTACCATTACGCAGTTCCTCATCAACGAGGGTATCGGTAGAGCCATATATGGTCGGTCCGTCGGTGTCATCATCGGGATCGCCCGAGGTGTACACATTTCCCGCTATCGTGTCGTCCTCCGTGATTAAGTCAATTCCACGGATGGAAAGGTCGATCAGATCAGGGTCAATCAGACTGACCTGAGTGACTGGCCGTAGAAAATTGAGGGGAAGTTGGGAAGGAGATTCCGCGGGGTCGATGAACACAATCAAACTGTTAAGGACCACGCCGGTGTTGATCACATGGTTCCCGGTTGGAATATCACCAGTTCCAACACCGTTGTGTGTGACCAAAGCACTTGAGTTGTAATCATGAGCATTGATTCCGATGACCGCCATCGGTGGTGATCCCTGTGCCGCGGTTCCAATGACATTACCGCGGCTGGTTGGATCAGCTGGGTTCACAAGGTCCCGCAACTGGATGTAAGGCTCTGGCCTGATCTCGACAATGCCCATGGAGGGGTTTGTGAAGTTGTCAATCGAACGCAGTGATCCTCCATTGATCAGCGTTGAGCGGCTGGGATCCTGATAACGGATGACTTCGGAGAGATTATTGGAGACACGGACTCCATCCACTTGCACAAAGGGGAGAAAAACATCCAATGCGTCCACCGTATTGCTGGTCCGCAACGTAATAAACATGTCAGAACCCAGAGTTCCCTCAGCCAGGGTATCGCTGTCTGGAACCAGCCGGTCGGACTGGGGAAGCACCGGCAAGACCACCTTGAAAGCAAACATATTCAAATCATCCCTGGCAAACAGGAAATCATCGACATCCACGTGGGTTTGCATCGAATGAGGGAGTAGAGCAAGGACAAGGTCATTGGTAATTTCGCCGAGGGGGATGACCTCGTAGTGTTGAGTACCCGTTAAAGCTACAAGAAAGTCTCCATTCAAACCGAAATTGGGAACACCATCGCTCGTGGAACCAAGTGTGTCGTTATCAGCATATAGGTTAAAACCGCCACTCGCCGTAGTTCCATTCGTGAGCGGGAGGAAGTCAGTCAAGTCAAGCAAACGGATAATAGGATTGGGTCTTTGGAACCAATCGTAAAGGAAGTCCCATCCGAGGGATGAGATCCCCAAGTCTCGCAGGCTATGGTAGCTATAACCCAGGATCGACAATTCGACTTGCGAAACCCAATATCCTTCAGCGGGATCACCAATCAGGTTGATGCCAACAACCGGGTAATCAATGGATTTGGCGCCGACATTTCCTCCACCGTTGGGTATGAAGGGTTGCAGCTCCACAATATCGCCTGTGTATTTGTTTCTGTAAGGAAGTGTTGGATAGGCTTGGGGGAAAAGCGTTGCCTGTTGAAGGATTCCCGAGATATTATTGCGTACCTTAATCCCATTCACGGGAATGATGACTTGGAAATCATCGCCATGGTGGAGCAATAAAGAGGGTTGCACCACGATATGAAAATCGGGTGAGGCATCCGAAACGATTAACCTTTCCGCTGGAATGACAAGGGGTTCGGCGGGTGTGAAGGTGACCTCGAACCCAAAACCAAAGGTGGTAATGGTTGGAACTGTCGCCATGGTAATGGGTAAGTCTTGAGCAGGGCTCGGGGCGACCGAATCGTAATCGAATTTGCCAAGGGTAGGTCCATTATCATTAAAGATCGCGAAACCACCCACAAAACCTCCGACACTCGCATTTGGTTCGCGCGAGGGGGGCAGGAAATCCGCGCCATCGGTGTTGAGACCACCATCACCATCCACATCCAAAAACTGGACCTTAAACTCGGTGATCTCGATGTGGCCATAGGTTGGATTCGTGAAACCAACCGCCTCCAGCGATGCATCCGTAATGGGAACCGACAACACAGCGACAGGTCCGCCCAGAGGCGTAACGGGAACGCGTCCGGAGATCTTCTCAATAACCAGTTGGTAATAATGATCCGTCCCAGCGGTGGCGGAGGCGTTGAATACTTCCACGTAATAGGTATCAGTCTGGGGAACAGTGAAGATGACACGCGGATCAAGCCCCAGGCCGGGGGTGTTATCCGCGACGGCGAAAGGAAGGGCCTGAGCTCCAGGACCATAAACCTGGAGGACTGGATCCAGGGCGGATCCCAACATGTAAGCCTGGACCTCGATCTTGTAAACATCATCACGTTGCGCGCGGAATGAATAAAAATCGTGATCGCCGACAGTCTGAATCACGCTTTCCACGACAATGAGGCCGTCACGGTCGTCATCACTGAGATTATCGGCAAGATCAATGCTGTTGTCTGGTTCCGCCTTGATAATGACAGGTTTCCCATCTTTATCAGTCAGCCCGCCCAAGGCGTAAGTGACTTCGCTGTTGCCGATGGAACGAACCACTTCGACATCGATCCCACCGGTATCCACACCGGGCGCCACCGAGATGAGCCCCGCTTTGGAAAGTTGCGAAAAGTAAGCGTTGTTAAAGAATTCCGGGATGAAGTCCAGCGCGGCTTCATTCAGGTTCTCATATGTGGATTGGTAATCCAATGGCGAAGTGGGTTCGACATAAACGAGGTAGTTTCCAGCGGGAAGGCCATCAATCCGGTAGGTTCCATCCGCTTTAGTAAGGGTACCAGCCATTGGAATGGAGGCGCCTGGCTGGGTGGCGATCACATGAGCCCCGCATAAGGCATTCACACTGCCAGTGGAAACATCTTTGAGCGTGATGGTTCCACTCAGACTGCCAAGTTGCTCGAAAGCATTGTTGGTGGGATAAAGGGCTGAGCACGCCGCAATTTCATCGGGGGTAAGAAATCCATAACCCGCTGAGCCATTCTGAACAGGCGAATTGTTCAAGACATAGGGGTACATCAATGCCGTGGAGGAGAATGTATCAAAGCGGTGGTCGAGGATGATGACCCCTTTTTGCAGGGTGAAAAGCGGCGTATTGAAAGGGGTCCGCGTGAAGGAGGCATCCAAGCCTATGAAATGACCCACTTCACGGCTGGCGACTTCCAAAAGATTCACTTGGATGGGGGCGCCCGCCGTGGAGGGGATACTGTCACGGCCCGAGGTCTTCCAGATCACCTGATCCGAATCGAGGAAGATGATGTCGGCCTCGGCAATTTCGCCCGGCGTGACTCCATCACCGGAGGTACGATAAGTGGGAAGAGTCAGCGCAAGGACTCCCGCACGCGCCAGGAGACTGTTGGTGTTATCGAAGGAGACTACATTGACCCCATCGAGCGCACCTGATTTTACATTGCGGGAAAGACCGGCTTCCTGAAAAGTGATACGGGAGGTAGGGACATCCTGCCACGATCTAAAGGCCTCACGCAGTGGAGCAAATTCCTGAGTACCCTCGATGTCCTGAGTTCCATCCCCCGTGGCAGTGGTCCGTAACACATAGGGCACACCGGATGGATACCGGTTCAGGTTCCAGGAGAGGGTCAGTTTTTCGGTGGAGGCTCCGGGTCCTCCCGTAATACGGACGAAGGCATCTCCCGCGAGAGGAAATACCAGCGCCACAACGAGGCCCGCCGCGAGAGTCAGCCGACTCCCCGAGAAAGACCTCCTAGATTGCGTAACCTGCATGAATACCAGGACCCCCCATCTCTACATTATCAAATGAGAAAGGTCAGGAATCCGCATGAATCTCCTGACCAGTGACACTTTTAGCCCTGAAAGCCCCCTACTTTTCCCATATTTGGGGGGGCAATGACATATCCTTGGTCTATTGCTCCTTAACCTGAATCGCCAGCTGACGCAGTTGAATGGTGAAGTCAGCTAAGGGGATCTTGGTCTTGTTCACGTTCTTTTCCACAATGGGATTATCCGGAATGTCAATCATGGAAAGATCACGGGATTGATTGAGGACATAGTACTGCTTGATTTCGGAATCGTACTTGATCCGGTAGACACCTTGCTCAGCCCCCACCGGGAAAGAAACCCCACGATCTTTGTCTTTTACCAGGAACAGGATCGCTCTCTCATCCACCTTAAACCGTGGCATCCCTGGTACGATGGTCACCAATCCGTTGCCCGTGGGACCACCAGGAACCGCTACGACCACCTCGGTGGCTTTTTCATCGCCATAGACTGGATTCTCCACCGTGATGGTGGTGCGTGTTTCCGGATAGCCCGTAACCTCATTCTGGGTGAAAGTGACGCTTTTCACCTTTCCCACCAGGATGGAATCACTTCTCCGGGTGAGTTCCTCCAGGGACATGGGCAATATCGTGGTGGCCTGTACCGCCCAGGTTGTGAGCAATCCAGCGAGAACGATTAGGTTGAATTTCTTCATCATCTTCATGACCTCCCCCGCGGCTTCTAGCGGCGCATGTCTTCGAGGACCCGCAACAGATAGCGTGGCGGTTCCACTGTGGTTCCATGATCGGCCTGTGTCTGTGTGGCTAAAGCTCCGCTTCGAAGCACAAAGGCACCGGGTTCGCCCCAGGATTTTGAGATAGTAAAGAGGTCGTTCTCATCGACAACACCATCACGGTTGATATCACCCGGCAAGAAGGGTTCAAACGGAGCGACAATACCAGAGGCGGAACCAGTCCGTGTGATATCATGTTTGTAACTGGGCCAAGGGAAATCGGCGGGACCAAACTTGCGTCCGAAACTGCTTGGTGCCTCGAAACGGTTGATATAGCCCCGCTCGTTTGTATAGATGATGTCAACTAGACCATTGCCATCCAGGTCGGCCATTTCAGGCGAACCAAGGATACTGGAGGCATAAAACTCCCCCTCGAGTATCGGTTCCGCATGGGTAGCAAATCCATTGGCATCGACCAGGGAACCTGACGTGGAGTTTGAATTCACAAAAGACCATCCATGGAGATTTCCATGGCTGTCACGTCCTCCGCCCAAAATGATTTCATAGGAAGCACGAGCTGGGTCGGTTTGTCCGATGATGGGGGAGGAGGAACCAAAGTAGTAATCCACCCCGCTGGGAGCGAAGTTAAAGACTTGCAGGCCATCGCCCGTGGAGGTGTCAGCACGCGAAAGGTTGATTCCGGTAAATGTGTTTCGTGTGACAAAAAAGACGATCAGGTCATTCGAGAATCCAGCCGGGGCCGAACCCACGGGATACAGGCGTGAAACCACGGGAGTCGACAGGGAATCATAAGTTAAGCTGGGACGGAAGATGCGTGTCTTGGTGAAGGGAGGAACTGATGAGCCATCGAATCTGAAGAAATGCAATTCAGTCCGTGTTGAACTGGCGCGGTCGCGTTGGGAGATGGCCATCAAGATCTCCTCGACTTCATCTCCATCGCAATCAATGAGCGCTGGTGAACGAAGCGTCGGCCCTGACAGTGTGAGGACTGGTGAACCAATGGATCCGGCATAGGGATCAAAAACATAAACCTTTCCAGACTCGCTCCCCACCGCCACCTCGAGGTTGGTCTTGGCACCCATGAGATTGCCCACGGCGGGGTCTCCCAGATAGCCTGTGCCGGCGGGGGGATTGATGGAGGCCTCAACCACCGGAGCGATCGATGGATTAGAGCTGAATGATAGCACCCGGACAACCGAGCTGCCCCCGGTCATCAGCGGACGGGTCACTACAATGACTTCCTTTTTATTGTCTCCATCCACATCGCGAATTGTGGGCGTGGCGAAAACACCCTGTCCAGCGGGAACGAAATAAATGGCATTCGTCAATTTATATTGGGCAATCAAGCTTTCAATCATTGCCTGGGATGGATTCGTGACCGCCTGCACGGCTGAAAGGAGGGCTTCATAACGTGACTTAAATTGCGTATCCACCATAAGAACCGCGTTTTGCTTGGAGAAGATTGGATTCTCGTCGGAGTTGAGCTGGTCAGTTCCGAGGACGACTTCAACCTCGCCGTCATTATCGATGTCGGCACAGGCGGGTGCGGTATCAACCGTGACATTGAGGTCGAAGGAGTAGGATCCCCATGTCCTCCCGAGGTAATCATAGATCCGGAAGAGGCCTGACTGAGCCACAGCAACGACATCCAGCTCAGAGGCGGATTGGATAATATCATGTATGGCCACCCCACTCACAAAGCGATCATCCACCGCTGTTCCGATGAACACTGGCCAGCGTTGCTCGGTAGCCTGTGAAGAACCAGGGGCATAATCGATGACGCGAGTACCATCTCCACTGGTCAGGATACCGTACACATACAGCCGTCCTGCGGGGAAGTCTCCATAATCCCAGCGGAAGGTGGCGTTGGGGTAGGAGGAAGGATTGATCCGTCCCGTCGAGGGGGGAGGTGGAAAGCGGACGTCTCCCGAGAGATCGATGGGACCATAGTCAAGACCGACTACCCCATTGTTGGCAATCCTTTCACCGCCTGAAAGGACCACGCTTGCATTGTCGATTTCATCAGCCACAATCGTGCGGAGATAAGTTCCATCGGGAGCAAGGATGTCCAATGTGTTATCCCGGTCAAAGTACAGTTGTAGAGTTGAGTCACCGACAAAAGCTGCTGCCAACCATGAAATATCCATTTTTTCAGTGGCGGGTTGCCCCAATACAGGGGCTACCTCCGTGGTGTCGATCTCCAAGGTGATCTGGATATCTTTAACCGAGAACATGAAGGTTCCCGGTGATGCGGCCCCATAAAGAGTTCCAGCGTCAGATCCGCCAAGGTCTCCGGGGACGCTGTCGGTATACACCCCCAGGATAACATAGGGAGTATTCACTTGGACCGCGCTTGGCTCAGGGATCGAGTAACAGGGGATCAGGATGGACTGAACTCCCGAGGGTGATTCGAGAACAATGCCGGTTTTCAGTACGAGAGTCCGGTTGGCCGGATTCTCTTGGGTGTTAGCGGCATCATTACGAATCCGGATGGGATCAGTAGCGCTTTCAGGGGGTAATGCCAAGAATTTGCTCAGGGGCTCCATGTACAGTTCGAGAACAATGTTGTTTTCGGAGTCAAGGTAGTTAATGGTGACATTAATCACACAATCCTGGGCATACCCCATTTGGCAGAAAGCGAAACAAAGTCCAAGGAATACAATCCCCTGGAGGCGGAAGAGTCGGTTATATGCGTCTCTTTTCATGGGTAGGCTCTGCCTCTCTTAGGGTTCCGTAATGATAAGAATGGGGCGGTCATTCGTGATGACGACCTTACCGCCAACCGCGATGACACGCGGGTTATCGGAATCATTCAGGATAGCCGCGACACGGTAAGTTCCACTTGGAACCAGGCGGGCATCCCAGGTCAGTATGTCCGTACCATATCCCGTGTCAGGGACGATATTTTCGTTGTCATCGGAGATCAGACGGTCTTGGTAGGGCTCGATGTCATAGTCATCGATATCACTACCGGTTATGAGAGCCACCTCCGCTCCCCTGATAGTATAGAAAGTGAACCGTGAATCTCCCGGCGTGACAGGTAGTATCTCACCGAGGATCGGATCCTCCACAACCGGAAAGTAAACCAAGGTCACGGTAGCGTAGGGGCTGTCCTCATCAATATCGCTCCAACGCAGGAAAACAGTCCCTGGATCGATATCGATATTGGGAGTGATCGTGACGTTCTGAGCGGGTATCAGGAAATTGAGGAAGGGCAGATCACTGCCATCCTCGGTATTGCTGAGCACGGAAGAAATAGCGCGCCGGTAAGACTCATATAAGTTGAAGGGGGTACCGATCTGAATGAGTTCGGTTTCAAAATCAATTCCCCAACCTCGGTAGCGGGGGTCCTTCGCATATTTCTTGATCCCGGGAAGGAGGAGGTAACCAGGCGAGAGTGGTTCCTCGGCGACACGCGGCGCGGTGGCGGAGGAAATCAACCTCGCATTCGTGAGAGCATCGAAAGTATAGGGTTGGCGGTTGGGGAATACAGGCCCAATACCAGTGGTGGCGCCTGGCATGAAACCAAAAGAGGTGCCCACAAGCACATTGGTGAGGAGATCCCCGGAGTGGATGCGGGTCGAGTGAGATCCCACACGAACCCTGAAATCATCACCCGCGCTGATGGTTTTTGAGGTACGGATAACGACGAAGTAGTCGGTTCCGAGATTATTCCCTAGCTCATCCGCCGGAATTGTCTCGAAGGGGTCTGGATCAACTGGGTCTCCCTTCCCCGGCGCATTTGGGGAGACTGGATCATGATCCAAAGCGATGGAAATGTAGGGATCGGTCCCGATGGGGAATGTGAATTCCTCCTCGCCTGATAAGAAGACGGGAAGGTCTGGATTCTTTACACTTGGATTAAGCGGATCATCAAAAAGACCATTCCGGTCGCTGTTGGGCATATCCCGGAAGATCGCCACGCCGGAAAGGGTTGTGTAGCGTGACAGGTCGAAATCCAAGGTGTTTCCGGCACCCTCATCGGTCAGGCCATCGTTGTCATTGTCGATCCCATCTGGAAGGGGATAGGTGCGGGAATCGTTATCATTATCCTCTCCGGGATCCAGAGGAATGTTCCGCAGGATCTTGTTGCTGAGCGGCATGAGATCCGAGGGGGTAAATGAATTATCAGAGCTCGGGTTATTCTCGAATAACAGGTTTACCAAGGACCAACGTGCTGGTGTCCCGGAAAAAGTCTTGTTTACATCCAGCATATTGAAGCCCAAGACCGGAATCGAGTCAGACAATGGGATGATCTGCCGTTCGCTGCCAAGATCGGTGGAAACAAAAATCGGTACATTCGAGGTGTAGGTATGGGTCATAACACCTGAACCGACACAATTCTTTCCATTGGTGAAGGAGATATCCCCTGGCCGGATGAATGCGCGGAAGGTGCTCCTTGCTCTTGCGAATTCGTGGGTGCGGACGCAGATGAAGAAATCATATCCTCTGTTCGGGTCAAGGTTCCCAATGTTCAGATCATTGGGGATTTCCCAGTAGTCCGATCCAGGGATGGAAACCCCGGCTTTGGGTTTCAGGATCACATAGTAGCCACCGGCACGTACCACGGGATCGGTCTTATCTTGATTCCAGGAGAGCGATTCTAGATTGACCGGGATGGGTGTGTCATTGAAGTCGAAAGCTCCTTGTTCACCAGCCGTCTTGTTGTCCAAATACAGCGCTACTCCTGAATCACAAAATGTCTGCCCTGTTTCACTATCCGTGAAGGTATTATTGCTCAATGGACGCAGATCGATTTTCGGATCAAAGAGATCCCCCTCAAGCTGGACGGGATCGAAATTGACCCGGATAAAGTTAAGAACAGTATTCGCCTCTGAAACCTGATCCGAGGTTGCTGATTCCTGAATCGCATCGGCAATGTTGAGCGCAAGAACCGGGAAGGGCCGCGAGAGTGAATCAAGATATGGATCACCAACAAATCCCCCACCCACTTCAATGGGGCTTTGATATCCCAATCCATCCACAACTTGGAAATGTGAGAACTGGCGTTTGGTGATCTGATAGGCTTGAGAGAGAGCTGGGGAGGAAATCGGGGAAATTCCACCCTGTCCAGGAAGACTCTTCAGATCAATGAAACGGTCCTGGAGATCTTTACTTGAGGTGACCGGATATGCCAGGACCGCTGGAGAGAAGCCAGAACGTGTATTGAAGGCTAATTGGACACTTCCGGGGATGATGGAGACCTGAAAATCAAGCCCAATGGGCATATTATCGGGAATCTGAAATCCAACATAGAAATCACTGTGCCCATCGTCTACATGGACGGGCATATTCGTGCCCGGCAGATCATCGCTTGGATTAAGTGAGAGAGTAAGGTAATAGCGATCCGGACTATCCGCGATTCTTTGGAGAGAGTTGAATGGCAGGGGATATGCACCATCATCGTAAGGCGGACATGCCTGGTCCCCCGAGGCATTCATATCCATCCATGTTCCTGGTTCCAAACGCCAGTTAGCATTGGCATCTTCATAAATCCATGCGTTACGGATCAGCCCGCGGTTGGTGATGAAACTATTGACTGTCCCCAAATCATTGAAAACCACATCGCGGATATCCTCATTGCCACCCTCATCAGTGAAACCATCACCATCATCATCCACACCATTAAAGCTTGCCGGAGGTGGAGTCAGAGGATTACCATCCTCAAGCTCGGCATCCAGATCGTCATCAATCGGAAATACAATGGGGGGTGAATAAGGATCTCCATCAGCCAGGGGGGAAGAGGTTCCTGGACCCTGGAATTCATCCAGATTCGTCGTATTCAAGTCATCCCGGCCATCGTCATAAATTCCGTTGTTGTTGTAGTCAATAAAGACAAAGTCACCTTCCTGAACTGTATCGGCTGTATTCGGATCAGCATCATAAACATTGGCAATTCCGCCGGGACGGTCCACAAAATAGTTGTTAATTTCCTCATCGAAATTCACGAATAAAGGAACATAGTTGACATCCTCATCGGTGAGGCCATCCCCATCGTCATCCAGGCCATTCTGGGCTTCCTCATCAATGCCCTCATCCGTCAAGCCGTTCTCGTCATTGTCCTCGTCATCCGCGATTTTGTACCCTAAAATTGTTGGCGAACCTTCCTCGCCATCCCCATCCTCATCGATGCCGCGGCTCTGCAAAGCACCTATTTTGAGTAAGGAAACCAAGTAATTCGCACGGCTGGGATTCTCTTTCAGCAAAGGCCGGAGGCGGATTCCCAGTTCGGGTTGCCGACGGTCCAACAATAAGCTGCTATAAAATGAGCTGAATGGGATAACTACATCGCGGAAGAATTTTTGATGGCCATCATATGCATCATTCAGGAGGTGAACAATTGAAAAAACCGGATCCCATCCCTTGTCGAAGGAACCAGTCACAATTCCCCGGCGGGGATTGCCAAAGGCATTGTCAAATTGGTCCGCAACCGCCTGGAGAATTTCGATTTCCGTGGCGCTCAGAGGTAACCCATTAACACTTGTTGCTTCATGGACAGTGGGATAACGCAGGTCTGTCCAAAAGTCGAGGTCATCATTACGGCCGGGGAGTTGGCGGTCCTGTGGCTGATCCTCAACTCCGACTTCATCCGTCAGTCCATCCAAGTCGTTATCGATATTATCCCGTGGGATTTCTCCACGTTCTCCCAAGCCTTGAATTTCAAGCGTCAATCCGGTAACCCGCCAGTCGTATCCGCCCACCCATCCACCGGCCAAATCCAGGCCAAACCAGGCATATGTCTGCCCTCCGCTCGTGAGAACCTCGGGGGATGGATAGGGGGAGGTGCTGAACCCGCCATCAGGATGGAAACGTCCAAGGACTATATCGTAAAGAATATTATGGTCTCCGTCCTCTCTCCGGTTCGTGACACTCACCGGGGGATAGGAGGGAGGGAATTGAGACAGGACATGACCGGGCGAAAGCGTCCTTTCCGGAACCAGATCCACCGCGATATCATGGCACACAAGGCGGCCCGCACAATTCGACCTGAGAGTGGGTGGAGTGTCAGAGGTGTATTCATCCAACAGTTCGTAGGTCGGTGATCCACCTTCCTCCTCAGGTTCAATCTCCTCCACCGCGGGTTTAAGGACTCCCAGCAGTAATCCTTGGTTGCTCCAGTTGTAGAAAACATAGGCGTCACTCGGTTTCGCAAAGCCTTCTTCGCTTTCGGCAACAAGTATTTCCGCGTTGCCACTCGCATCCAGCTGCACATTGATTTGCGAGCCATTTTCTATGGAAAGGCTTGGGGCCACGAGGACATAGTAAGTGGCAAAGGCGGTGTCACTCCCCCCAGTCGATATGATATTGCCAATACCGGTATCCTTCACCTTAGACAAAGTTAGGTTATTGAGAGCGGCAAATGGTTTCTTAGTGTAGTTGACCATGAAAGGAGCCACAGCGACGGTGTTGTTATTCAAAAAGTTGAGTGTCACCGTAAACGAGGTCGCATAGGGGTCCAAACCCTCAAAATCCTCTGAATCGCCGGGCGCCAGGGCAAGGAGCTTGGCCATGGGAACGTAAGCGATAATGGTGTCCTCGTCGGGTGTATATTGTCCAATGATTTCATCGCCATCGCCCTGCCGATCATTGAGGGCATCTGGATCATCGTAAACATTCGACTCACCATTATTTGGATCCACTGCGAAGTCGAAGGGTTCACCACCAAATCTTACTCCCCCATCACCCTTTTCCCGCGCGATGGCAATGGCGGCAATATCCTTGGCGCGTGTATTCGTAAACTTGAGCCGGAGAGACATGAGCACGGTAACTTCATCCATCGGAAGATTCTCACCCTCGCCGGAACTTTCCGTGCGCGTGCAATCGATGTCGAGGCGGATCATTGGGGTTAAGATGGCGCCGGGTATCGTCCCCTGCGGATTGTTGGTACCCGTCTGGACGGTAGTTCCAGGTCCGGAGTGTCCCGTACTGGTGACTCTTGCTTGGATAGGCCCAGTGGAAACAAGGAACCCGGCCAAAAGAGTGACCACGAACAGCGGAAAAGCGGATCGGGTGAGGCGGCGGAAGGTCATGACGAGGTCCCGCATTGCAACTGGTTTGAAAGAACTCACAGGCAATTCACACTCCCTGGGCGCATTCTCAGAAGAACAGACCGTTGAAGGGTCCACTCCAGCCGAACTGACTGCCCTTCCGGCTTCGTGGACAAAGGGCCCTTCCCTATTATTGTTCGAAGAGAAAAGTATCAATGCACCCCGTAGAGTGTCAAGATGATCTTGCCGAATTCACATCGACAACGGTACACCTAGGATGGGGTGTTAAGTTGTTCACAGGGGGGTGTGTTTATTCGAAAAGCCCCCCCGGAAAGGGATTGCTTGTTGCAGCTTACTCAGGAGTTGGGCCTCTAGATCGGTTGCTGGGACAGAATCGCGGTTGTGAGCAAAGGAAAGGAGTGGCGAATTCATTCGCTTTGTTTCAAGCAGGGACACCTTCACGGACCTGTGATGAAAGGCGATTGAAACCGCCACTCCTCCCATCGCCGTGAAGGAACAGGATAGGACAACTAACGGATCTCGCGCCAAACAGCCTCCTCGAACCGTTCCGCCTCGGACCTCATGGAGGGAAGTGGCCTGGATGCCCGATAGACCCTCCAGGCTCCACTCAACAAGGCGGAGGCCCCCAGAAAACACAAAACCGCGACAATGGATGCCACGACTATTGGGAAAACAAGGACAAACAGCCCCATCAGAACCAACAAAATCCCTCCCATCAGAATACTTGCATCAAGAGCCCGGCCCAGGCCATTTCGCGCAGTGAAATAGGTGATGAAC
>CAZORO010000052.1:0-17938 GCA_964581845.1 uncultured bacterium | reverse complement strand
ATGATCACATCACGGACTGGTTGCTCCAAAGTTGCTGTAAATTCACTCCGGGTCCCAAGCCGTATCGCGCGGCTCATGTTCTCATCGACACAAATTCCCCGGGAATAGGCCCGGTTGAAAATGTTTTCGACTTCCTGCATGGCGTTACGGAGAGTTGAGAGTACTTTCCGCATCTCGGGCCTGAGATCCTTTGTGTATCTTGTTCCTATATAAAAGGAGTGGACATCAGCCCGCCGGTAGAGCCATGCGAATAAAATAGCCAGTAAAACTGATGCAAGATAAAGCCACCAAAATTGTTTTAGAACACCATCACCAGCGAAAGCACCATACAATATTGTAGCATATGGGAAGAGAAAAAGAAGGAAAACCAACGAAAAAATAAGAAACCTCCTGTACAAACTCTGGGCCTTGGGGAAGCTTCTTTTCAATAATTGCGCGACTCCAAAAGTGCAAATTAACGCAAATATTACGTCCGCAAGAAGATTACTAAATATGTCTCTGAGCATTCGAGTGTTCCTGGATCATGCTTCCCTCTCACAGAAATAACCTGCCTTCTGGCGCGCCAAGCTTTAATCTCAAGTCATTGAACAATTGCTTGGTTTTAAATTTCAACTCATATTTCTTGCTAACAAGATTTGACTCATTGACTTCCTTGGGGCTACAGCACAATTGGGTGTGAAAACGCAATGAATTCCCCGTCCCCGATGGCCTGACTGTCACATGGTTCAAACGCGTTTCATCAAAGTAAAAGCGAATTCCCTCGTCAGGAAACTCGAAATCAAGTGATGGAGGATAAATCGCGTCATATTTGCCGGTCCGGTATACACAAGCGTGATGCACTGGCATGCCTCCAAGCACCAGATCACCAGCCAAGGCCAATTGCATGAATGCAGCTGTCCGCCGTAATATTGCTTTTTTTATCCTGTCTCCCTCAATACCAGGGTATTCCCCATCCATCGGATCCGGCTGGTATCCATTCATAAACAAGCCGATATCCGGGTCAAGATAAATATGTTTATCAATCAGTTCAAAAAGTGTGGTTCCATTATTTTTGGCCCATGCGGCGATCTCGGCCACAAGAAAAGCAGCGAAGGTACCATCCTTATCCCGCACGTGACCGTTCACACCTAGAGAGGAACTGTCGGGAGGCGGGCCGCCCAAGATCGAAAAACCGTTACTCTGTTCCATCGCCGCAATGTTGATTGACCGTAGTCCATTCTCTACTCCCCAGCACTCACAGATTACAGGATCGCAGTAACTCCGCAACCTGATGTCCGTGGGTTTACTACGAGAAATGCCATCAACCAGGTCAACATACTTCATGTGATTTCCATCCCACATCTCGCGTGTGCCGGCCGCCAGGTTGGCAAAGCCTACCCATGTTTTTACAACACCGATATTGTGCTTTTGAGCGAGGCGGACGATACAATCCGATGTTGTGGTGGATAAAGTAATGAATTTCTTCTCCGGTTCATTTAATGCTCCATGAAGCTGAATTTCACGATGGAGGCGGTACCAGATCAACAGTGCCCACAGGTCATCGGCGGAGAGAAGTGTCCAATCCCTTCCTTCAAAAAGGAATCTCTGTTCCTCCGGGACTTTTGCCACAATGCCGCATCGATCAGCATCGGGATCGGTGCCAATAAGAATGTCAATTTCGTCAAAACACCCAGGATATTCTTCTTTGAAGGCTTCAACAGCAATACGCGCGGCCCTGGGATCTCCAGGATCCGGTTGTTGTTCCAGGCCCGGTCTGCTTTCAAACATCGGGAACAGTCCAGCATGCTCGTTGAGACGATTCTTATGAATTACCATTACATTCTTGAAGCCAGCTCCCCTCAAGAGACGTGGAACCGCTACATTTCCAGCGCCGTGGAACGCACAGTACCCGATATTTAATGGCTGTGCTTTCTCTTCCTGCTCCGCCAGATTGTCTGTGAGTAAAAAACTCCCGATATGTTTTAAATACTTCTGATGTATATCAATCAGGTTACATTCGAGCCCGTAATAGTTAAATCCATCGACACATGTGCTTCCTCCCAGGAAGAAAAGCTGATCCTTCCTGGCATTGGAGAAACTACAAAGGCGGATATCCTCGGTCTTCACCTTGGAAATATATTGATCATACATGACAGCTCGATCTTCGATTGAGAATTGTGAGCCATTGCTGCATGATAATTTATAACCATTATAACGGTAATCATTATGACTTGCTGAAATAAGAATTCCAACATCCGCTTTGATGTTGTCGCAGGGAATGGCGAACGTCACTTCCGGATAGGGACATGGAGCATCGAACAAAAAAACTTTATATCCATATTCAAGAAAGAGCTCGGCCGCCCTGGATGCTAAAGCAAAACCGCAAATACGGCTGTCATATCCAATTACAATCTTGGAGAAGCCTCTGTCACGGCCAAACTTAGCTACACCAGCGGAGGTCTGTAGAATGACAATGTCATTGATGGTATTTGGACCCTTAAGAACCGGAGCATCAAGACCCTCATTATCCAGCTTCACAATGGAATCACGATCAAACGCCATCATGCCGCGGATACCACCGGTCCCAAAACGAACGGTTTGACGGAAAGCATTTACAATATCTTCCCACTTACCCCCGCGGATTTGAAAAATTAAAGCCTGACGAAGGTGGGGAGAGAGTTTATGGATGGTTGCATCGGTAAGCCAATGGCGCAAATTAGGGAAGACATTCCTGAGTGCATCCGCGTACAGCTGTGAATCGATCGCCCCCTTTTCAAAAGCGTGATCGAGGTATTTCTTTATCCCATTTTCCGCGGATTGAAGTGTCACTTCGATGTCTTGATTCAGTTCAGATGTTGAACTCATCATTTCCAATACATCTCCTTAAAGTTAATAACCGTTCCTTCTGTGGTAATAAGTTAATTCACCATCCACAACCATCTTGAAAGAGTAAATAATGCAAGCAAGATAAATCAAAGAAATAAGCCAGCATCACGTTTATTCAGGAATCAGTATGGAACATCAGTTGTCCAAATTCCTTGCAGGCCGGCCGCAAATTCAGCCAACTCAATACTTGTTGTGTGTTCCAGGCGTTCAACGATCTTCTTTTTCCGGAGTAAATAAATTCTGTTCCTTCCAGAATGAAAAATTCCTCCACCTTGGAGTAGGTATATATATCTTCCGTTTTAAGAACGATCCATTATGTTTTCTGAAAAAGGATGTGTCAATGGTCTGTTCCCCGTGTCATTTATCCTCCTCCGAGAATTCGTAGGGTGTCCTCAATCACATGATCCAAATTGGATTTTTCATTTTCAGTTTTGCCGTTTTGCGGCATCGAAGAACAACTCAGGTTACAGGGATAAGCATAGCCAGAGACACCATAGGATTTCCGGACCCCCTGCAATTTAATAATCTGTTCCGGATTGAGGGTCCGGATCTTTCCTAGCAGATGCGCAACCAGTAATGAATCCGCCGCGTGTTCGATTTTTTCCATCTTGAAAAGGGCGTCGTAAACATCGACCCCCACGGTAATTGCACCATGACGATCCATCACCAAAGCATCACACTGACGGATCAATTCTCGGATAGACTCACCGCCTTCTTTGGTGGCGGGGGTAGCATAGGTGGAAGTTGGAATTCCACCTATTGTATAAACCACCTCCGGCAGCACACAATCCGCCATGGAAACACCCGCGAGTGTAAAACCGACAGCCTTGGGAGGATGTGCATGAACGACAGCCCGCACATCACTTCGTTCTTCATATGCCGCCAAGTGTGTGAAAAACTCGGAGGTCACTTTGCCCTCGCCGGAAATTCGCTGCCCATGGCCATCCGCAACTAGAATCTGGTGGGGAAACATATCATATTTTGAAACTCCGCTGGGGGTGCAAAGATATCGATCCGGACCAATCCGTACACTGATATTGCCATCGGTGGCGGCCACCAGGTTTTTTAGATAAAGCCGTTTGCCAACCTCGCAAATCGCTTTCCTTATGTCCAATTCAGTCATCATTCCTTCATCTCCAGGTGATCGATAATCCCTACAATCACGCTCCGTGCGGGCATCTGCTCATCATAGAACATGGTACGGGCGGAGCTGCCTTCCTGCATCAGCAATACAAGATCCCCAATACCGGCCTGGACTCTGTCAATGGCCACGAAAGTGGAACCATCCTCGCTCCCATCCAGACGTAATGGTTTCACCATAAAGGTTTTCATCCCGTGGTATTTATTCACCTTCTGTGTTGAAACGACATGGGCAACGACACGGGCAAATTTCATGGTTTGTGTCAGCTTTTTTTAATCCTGGTCTGCCGTTACATGGTCGATTATGGCGATGATCGTCATATCTGAGGGATTGAATGGATCCGGTAGGTTGAAGGTGGCTTCCCTTCCTTGAGCGAGGAATACTGTCTCTCCCACATTGGCGCCAATTGCATCACAAACAACCATATAGTTTCCCGATACCCGCAGGTTTTCATCGACGGGTTCCACTAATAGAAATCGGATTCCCTGAAAGGCTGGCAGGGTCTGGTTCAGAACCACTCTTCCGATGACACGTGCGGGAATCATGCTGGGGATGACCACCTTACCAGTGAGGTTCTTTCATGAGAAATTGGTAGATCTCCTCATAGGGATTGGGAATGACTGTTTGCTCGATGAGATGATTTCCAGCCAGGCGTGCTCCAGCCATGATGGAGGCCTCAATGTCAGCGATATCACCCACGAACACCGCGAAACCCTTCCCGCCAATGTGAAGTGCCAGGTGCAGACGTACAAGTATGACAGGAGATTCCTTGAGAGCCGCATCAGCTGCTTTTACGATGGCAGCGGCGCATGTGGTTTCGAGTATCCCGGCGGCATCTTTTCCGGGCAAGGGGTTTTGTCCTTTTAGCACCGGTAAAATTTGTGGATGAAGATTCGGGAGCACGAAGGACTCAATGACTCCATCCACGCCCGCAGCTGAAATTCCCGCGCGGACCGAGGCACTCACGGATGCCACATCTCCGGTCACCAGTGAAATGTATTTACCCGGCGTAATTGGTCTTGATTCAATAAGCTCAACCGGCGCGGCTTTCACCATGGCATCTGATGCATGGATACCGGTGGCAATCCTGGTAAATTCCACCATCCCAAGAACAGCCAATCGAATGACTCCCGTTCTGATCAGTCTGTGATTCATCCATCACCATGGTGTTACCCCAAATCGGTGATGGTTAACTACTCCTCTGAAGGCACCAAGCCAGCTCATCCATCGGCTTAAAAAAAAATGGCCTAAACAATCCTTAAAGAGTCCACCAGGGTACAACGGCGTTCCCGTGTGAAACTGGCCGGGCTTGTCAGTCCCTCGCCGGTCGGACTGGCGATTGTAAAAGATGAATATCCCTCTCCGCCCATTCCCAATCCAGCAAAGGATGGACCGTTCATCACAAAGATGGAGCAGTTGGCCAACCGTGCCATCTTATTCAACTTTTCGATATTTGTGGAATGCATGGTTGCGGTATGGCGGCGTCCATTTTCAAAGGCGACGGCCAGGGCAATTGCTTCATCCACATCTCTGGCCCTAACGATGGGAAGGACAGGCATCAATTGCTCAGTCCAGGCAAGTGGGTGATCACGGTCCACCTCACAGAGAGCAAGACGTATATTTGGAGAACAATCGATCCCTGCTTCAGAAAGAATGATGCTGGCATTCTTCCCAACCATCTGGGTGTTTACTGTTCCATGATGGCCATTCACGGATTTGAATATCACACGGCAGAGCTGCTGCAGATGATCCCCGGAAACTTCGATGCAATTCAGTGCCAGCATCTGACGTTTCAGCTCCTCAGCGATGGAATCTACGGCAACCACCACTTTTTCATCCGTGCAGATGATGTTATTGTCCAGAGAAGCACCGGCGGCGATGGAATTGGCCGCATTTCTTAAATCTGCTGTTTCATCAACAACCGCGGGAGGATTCCCAGCTCCGGCGGCAATCACCTTTTTGCCGCAATTCATGGCTTCACGGACCACTCCAGGTCCGCCGGTTACACACAGCAAGGCGATCCTGGAATGCCGCATTAAAACCTGCGCGGTTTCAATGGTTGGATCTGGAATCGCAATCAAGAGATCTGGTGGACCCCCCGCGCTAATAACTGCTTCATTAAGAATCTGAACGCACCGGTTGGAGCATTGTTTGGCTCCAGGGTGAGCATTGAAAACCACCGCATTCCCGGCGCTGATCATGGCAATTCCATTGTTAATGACAGTGGCCGTGGGGTTGGTGACGGGAATAATCGATGCGATCACTCCGTAGGGAGCACGTTCCATCAGCATGAGACCCCGTGAACCGCTTTGAGCATCAGGTTCGAGGTATTCAGGTCCGGGAGTTTTTACAGTAACCAGCAGGTTTTTTCGTACTTTATCCTCAACCCTTCCAAGACCTGTTTCCTCCACCGCCATGGAAGATAGTTCTTTGACATGATTCCTGGCGGCCTGACGCATGGCGGCCACCACCCGGATTCGTGTATCGAGATTCAAAGCCGACATTGCATCGAAGGCGCCGCAAGCACGTGTGACTGCTTCTTCAACACAGGGATAGCATGGTCCGTCCTTGGAAACTGTAGAGGAACTCAAGTGCTGGCTGGATACCGGCTGTTGCTGGTTCATTCGTCCATTTTCCTGTATTTGGTCACACCGCCAATATCCCAGGAATCCACGATTCCGATAATCACCGCATCACAGGGACGGTCTTTGGTGGCTCCAGTTAGACGAGCGGAACTTCCCTGAGCGACAAGGACCACATCGCCCACTCCGGCGTCCACCGCATCCACCGCCACCACATATGCCGCTGTCTCTTTCGCCTCCAGATCGAGAGAACGGACCACCAGCAGCTTCCGTCCCTCTAGCAGGGGTTCTTTTGCAGTGGAGACCACAGTCCCAATCACTCGTCCGATCTGCATGAGGCTACTTCTTTCCGGCTTCTTTGGCGGCTTCCTCTTTACGTCCCAGAGGAAGAACCAAGTCCACATTGGCATGAGGACGTGGTATTATATGAATAGACACAACTTGTCCGACACCGCGCGCGCCCCGTTCTCCCGCTTCGCAAGCGGCTTTGACCGCGGCCACATCGCCCCGTATAATCGCTGTCACATAACCCCCACCAGTTTTCTCATAGCCTACAAGTTCAACCTTGGCGGCCTTGACCATCGCATCCGAAGCCTCAACCATTGCCGCAAATCCTTGTGTTTCAATCATACCAAGTGCATCCGCCATTTGATTCTCTCCTCTCAATTGGATTCCTTTCCAGAAAGATTGACTAGCGAATTGATTGCCGCCTGACTTCCCACCACAACATCAGCCTCATCCCCGCCAAGGTATAAACGTCCAAAATTTCCAAAGGGACGTATATCAACCAGGGTCACCCGGCTGGCCTTTTCCGCTTCATTGGATGCCAGGACCGCATACATGGCTGGTTGTGTCTCGAGAATAAACAAAGTCTGTCCAGCTAACAACAAAGATCCAGACCGGCTTTTGTTAATTAATGATGCGTGATAAGGATCCACCTTCCGGATGACCGTGGAGGAAGCAATTTTCGGCTTCATCCTATCCGCCTCGGTCATCCCCAAAGCGTCCAGAATCGCCATGCCTGCCTGGCGTACATCAGCCTGGGAATCTGAATGGACTTCCAGGGCACCAAAGTTGCGCTCGACGACCTGGATCGCGGGACGAACATTGGTGGCTTTCAAGGCACGATCCAGCAATCGGACAATTTCCATTCCGGGAGCTACCTCCACAAACAGGGAAGCCATTCCCGCGACTGGCATATATCCCTGCACGGTGGATGCCATGAATGAGGCCAATTGTTCCTGGAGGTTATCGAGGATAATAAAACTTCGAAGTTCAGTCATTTGAATTCCTTACAAGATAAGGCCAAAATTCAAGGCAACTAACGCGCTACCGGATATGTCCCCCTCAGCCTCCATCTACCCATTCATATCGGGACGATAATTGTTTTCCCGGATTGTTGCAAAGGGGACTGTGAAACTCTACCGGTTCAAACCCATCAATAATAGTAGAAATAATCCGTAATACAAAAGAATCCGGGTTTTTTGGACCAGTCTGATCACACCTTGCTCCACGTTGCTTTCCTCTTCAAGGGCGAATATTCACACTTCTGAATTCACGGCCCGAACGCGTTGTCTTCAAGTGTGGTGAGACTTGGTATGAAGGGCAGCCGAAAAGGATGGGGGAAGATGAGTGAGAACTGGCCCAGGAGAAATCCCCCTGGGCCAGTGGAAAGAAAGACAAACAGTGAATCAAGTCTCAATCAAAAAGAGCCCAGTTTTCGATAGAGGTGGGAGTTTCCCCACAGACTCCTTTTGAGCCAGCATTGGTGGTTCCTTGAATATGGTAGGCAGGCCCTGTGTTTTTGATGTTCAGGAACAAGGGATCCAGCTCATCCAGCGAACAGAATACCGCATCGGGATCATTCGTATCAATCGAATTCCCTCCTCGAGTCACTGTTCCCGAAACAACCGGTTGGCCCGCCAGGTTGGCATCGGCGAAAACATTGTAGTTCTCGGTAAAAGTACCCGCCGCTTGGTTGTTGATGGCATTGACATCCCAGTCACTTACGATGCACAGGTTCATTGCGGTTTTGAATTGAGTTCCGGCGGTCAGATTGAAAAGGTGGCTGCCAATATCATGGAAAGTGGACTTTGTGAGGTTGATTTCGGCGGTCACATCCGTCCCCCAGCCGGAAATGGCACCTTCAGTTCCAGTGATGGTGTAAACAGTTGTTCCCGCCAGGGCCAGTGTATTCTTTTTACTTGCGCCATTGGTATCTTCCAACACAATCGCTCTTTCGCTGTCACGAATCAGACAGTTATTGAGATTCAAAGTCACCAGATCGACATTTTCATTGAACCTGATACCGGTGTTATTGTTCTGGAAGACAGAGTTCTCAAAGGTGATGGTGGTTGGGACATCCGGATCGGTATTGCGGTAAATCAGAGCACCATTTTCACATTGCTCCACCAGGATATTCGTGGCAGTCATGGATGATCCATAATTATCACGGAAGCGCCAACCCAAAGCGCCCTTCCGGGCAGTGATGTTGTCGAATATAATCCCGGAACTCACCTCAATTTCCTGGATGCGCAGACAGGCATCACCCAACCCCCCTTCGAGGAAACAATTCGAGATCGTCAGTGGACCGATATGACCACGGACCTGCATTCCGCGTGTCGAGAATCCCTTGATCACACAGTCCTTGATTTCAATGTTATTGACAGTTCCCGCATTCCTGGTGGAGCGGACCTGATTCTCGCTCCAGCCATTGATCTCGCAGCCGATTAAACGGTAGGTAACGTTCTGACCATTGCAATTCACCCCAAAACCTGATCCTGAGGGGCCATTGATGACACACGAGACAAGATTCATCGTGACTCCATTCACTCCATCAATTTCAAAGCTTCTTTCGGTCACCTCATTGACAGCATTGAAGGTGCAGCTGGTTGCATCGCAGATTCCCCTATTGTTGCCGCTCGTCCATCCCAGGTTACGGGAGGCATTGTTGTCAATATGGCAATCAGTCAGACGGATTTCAGTTCCTGTCCTCTCCATTCCCGATAGGCTTTCCAGTTCAATTCCCCTGCCCCCATTATCACTGATGGAGGAGTTCTGAGCCGTTAAGGTGACCGTGCTTGCCATAATGTTGACTCCCTGCGCACCGCAGTTGTCCACATTTGAATTGACCAGAAGCAGGCCGGCGTTGTCCTGGTCGAAGGTAATTCCCGCGCCACCATTCGAGACCTTCAGGCGATCCACAACAACCCCCTGCCCATGAATGACAAGGCCCCCACTGATTGTAGCGACTGGATCCGGAGCAACGGTACGTAGCACGAGTCCATCCAGAGAGATCACAAGACTCTCCGCATAGGTCTGCCCATCCTTGATTTCAATGACATCATTAGCCAATGAGACATCCAGTGCAGCCTGGAGGGTGGTAAAAGCCCCTCCGGCTCCATCCTGACGCACAGTACGAGTTGTTGCCTCCACAGAGATCCCTAGGAATAGGACTGCAAAGGACATGAATACAAACAAGACACGTGAGAACGTAAGCGTTAACATCACTGAACTCCTCCTCCTTGTCCGGTGTTGACCAATGCTCATTTCAACCTAATCTGGGATAGTGAGTCATCACATCCAAGAATACCTCTAGTATGAGCAAGCGTTTACGTTATGTCAAGCTCGATAAACAAAGATTCTTCGATTTCTTTTTGTATGCTTCGTTTATTCGTGGGGTTGAAATAACGAAAGCGATTACATATGATCTTTGATTGAACCAACTGCGATGAAGAGATTGGGGCTCCTAGTTACTGTATTGGGACAGTTTCATGGTGGCACGAGGGTTTCTATTGTTCCCAATGTTAAACACCATTGAATAACCCGTGTGGCTCCCTTGGGGCCGTTTCAGCAGGAATAAGGAACCCCATCTGCCGCTCAGTTATATGACTGTGCTAGCGTAGGAATACTTCCATGGCTCTGACGATCATTGATATCGCACGGATGGCGAATACCTCCACCGCCACGATCTCACGGGTGATGAGTGGCAAGCCGGGAGTATCGGAGGAGAAGCGGAAGGATATCCTCGAACTGCTGGATCGTCTCGGCTATCGTCCCAACCGGATCGCTCAACAGCTGGCTTTGGGACGTAGCAACCTATTAGGAGTGGTTGTGAACAACCTCAAGATTCCGCTTCACTCCCAGCTGATCGGTTCGCTTGAGAATTGTTGTGGAGAGTATGGATACAACCTCTTAGTCATGGATTCCAACCATGATCCCGAGAAAGAAATCAACAATATCGAGACCATGCGGGGTCAACGAGTGGGAGGTTTGTTTGTTGTTCCGGTATACGAATACGACATGAGTGTTCCACTCGATCATCTCCTGCGGCTCAAACTCGATAAGTACCCCTTCGTCATCATTGGAAAGGTTCAAGGATACGACCTCGACTGGATCGCCATCGAGGAAAGCGATGCGGCTTCGAAGACAGCCCAATATCTCCTGGACCTCGGGCATAAGCGTTTTTGCTTTCTTGGCTATGACGCCAATAACCGGACCGTGATGGAACGTTTCGAGTCCATTTCCGCGTCCTTACAGCGCCATCAGGTGGAGATTGAGAATGACCTGATCATTGAAGAGGTTGGTACTTGGGTCAATGGCGGATTTCTTTCCTGGCGTCATGCGGTCGAAGCCGTCATGTCACGTGAGAAGGTTCCGACTGCCATGATCGCCGCCAATGATACGATTGCGCTGGTAACCATACGTTCTCTGGAGACCATGGGTTACTCGGTTCCAGGAGATGTCTCGGTTGTGGGTTTCGATAACAGTGAGTTCTCCGCTCTGACTCATCCTGCCATTACCACCAACGCCAGGAACATGGAGGAGTTGGCACGGCTGGCAACAGAGACACTGATGGGAAAACTGGTTGACCCCACGCGCAAATCCTGCCAGTTAGAAGTTCCTCAAGAGCTGATCGAAAGAGACTCCTGCGGCCCTTGTTCCGGTAATTCTCGTTAGTTGCGGGCCATCGAAGGTCCCCCGTAAAAGTCTCCATGCAGTTTCCTGGACCTGTTCATGCCATCTGTTATCAGGGAAACGGGATCATGGCCTTAACAGTTTGTTGATAAATCACGTGGTAGTGGATTCCCTCCTTTGCGGAAATGACGAAATGGGTATAATCTTTCGTTGATTACCATTCCTGCGAAGGCGGGAATCCACTGTGGCACCACTATATCATGTTTTTCAACAGTCACTAAATGTTAAGCACAAGACCCAATGCTTTACATTAAGCTTGCTTGAATTAATGAAAATGGGACAACAAGAAAAATGCTTGGAGGAAAACAAATGAATTTTACAGCGCTTTTTTTATGTTTCGTGTTGTTGTCAGGTTATGCCACAAATTTGGCTGCTGAAGCGCTAGCCCCAAGAGAATACCACGTGTCTGTGAATGGGGATGATGCCAATGATGGATCACCATCCAAGATGCTTAAAAGCATCTCTGCTGCCGCGCTTCTCGCGCAACCCGGGGATGTCATTACCGTGCATGAAGGTGTCTACCGCGAACGAGTCAATCCGCCGCGCGGGGGAGAATCCGATTCCAAACGGATCATTTATCAAGCAGCACCTGGTGAAAAGGCCGAAATCAAGGGATCCGAGGTGATCAAAGGCTGGGAGAAGGTCCAGGATGATACTTGGAGGGTGATTCTTCCCAACAGCTTCTTCGGTGACTACAACCCCTACAGCGATCTGATCCATGGCGACTGGTTCAATCCGAAGGGGCGCGAGCACCACACAGGCGCTGTTTACCTCGATGGTGAATGGTTAACTGAGGCGGCCAAGCTGGAAGATGTGTTGGCACCCACGGAGGCCACTCCGCTCTGGTTTGGGCAGGCCGGCGGCGAGAACACCACGCTCTGGGCGCAGTTCAAGGGGGTGAATCCCAACGAGCGGCTTGTGGAAATCAATGTACGCCAAACAGTCTTCTTTCCCGAAAAGACGAACATCAACTACATCACGGTACGAGGCTTTATCATGCGTCACGCCGCAACCCAATGGGCGCCTCCCACCGCCGGTCAAATTGGTTTAATTGGCCCTCATTGGAGTAAGGGATGGATCATCGAGAACAATGTGATCAGCCATTCGGTTTGTTCGGGCATCTCACTTGGAAAATATGGCGATGAGTGGGATAACACTTCCGCCGACACCGCCGAGGGTTATGTGAAAACCATCGAACGCGCTCTCAACAACGGCTGGAACAATGACACGATTGGTCACCATATTGTCCGCGATAACACCATTTCCTTCTGCGAACAGACTGGGATTGTAGGCAGTCTCGGCGCGGCGTTCTGTACAGTGAACGGAAATACCATCCACGACATCCACCTCCGGCAATTATTTTCTGGGGCGGAAATGGCAGGCATCAAATTCCATGCTGCCATTGATACTGAGATTCGCGGTAATCATATCTTCCGGACCTGCCGTGGCCTCTGGCTGGACTGGATGGCTCAGGGAACGCATGTCATTGGAAATCTCTTCCACGATAACGAGGATCAGGATCTGTTCGTCGAGGTGGATCATGGTCCATTTCTTGTCGCTAATAATATCTTCCTTTCACCAACAACCTTACTTTCCCTATCGCAAGGTGGCGCCTATGTCCACAATCTGATGGGTGGAGGATTCAGATTGAATCATTTTGATAGCCGTTTAACACCTTTTCACAAACCACACTCCACCGAATTGGCTGGAATGCACGACAATCCCTGCGGGGATGACCGCTACTACAACAACTTATTCATTCAGAACGCCGACTTGACCAAATACGATGATGCGCAACTACCCCTCTACATGAGTGGAAATGTATTTCTCAAGGGCGCGAAGCCATCCAAACATGAAAAAGATCCTCTCATTGTGACAGATTTTGATCCTGAAATCACACTCGTGGAACAGGCGGATGGCTTATATTTGAAAGCCAACTTCAATAAAGCGTGGGCAACAGAACACACGCGGAATCTTGTGACCACTGAACTTCTGGGTAAGGCCAGCATTCCAAACTTGCCTTATGAGAACGCTGATGGTTCCCCGCTTCTCATCAACACGGATTACATCGGTCAAAAAAGGAATGAACAGAATCCTTTTCCTGGCCCTTTTGAACTTCCCGCGGGTGGAAAACAGACATGGAAGGTTTGGCCGGTTAAGGTACCGGAATGAACCACAAGGAGGAGGACACGACTATTGATGCCGCTCCTCCTTTACCGATCTGCTTGTGTCTTCGCGAGCCATTCCTGATGTAACCGGAGGAATCCCTCAGTTTTCTCTGGGTACTCGATGGCCCGGTTGTGGCATTCTTTCGGATCCTCTGAAAGGTTTACGAGGAAGAGCCGGTCTTCCTCCGGAAGGGGTTGCGTTTTCGTGGGATCGACAGGATTACCAATGAGCTTCCAATCTCCTTGACGGACCGCCCATTGCGGTTCTTTTCCCCCGCTTACATACCAATGAAGGATATCATGCGGTGAGGATGATGTGGACGACTGGATGACCGGGGCAAGACTTAAGCCGTCCAGCTCCATCGGAGGAAGGTTTATTCCGCAGAGTTCCGCCAGGGTGGGGAACCAATCGCAGCCATGTCCGATTTGGTTCCGTGTCTCTCCCGCGGGGATGTGACCGGGCCAGCGGATGATGGCTGGTACCCGGATTCCACCCTCGAAAAGACTGAATTTGGCCCCGCGAAAATCACCCGCGCTGCCACCACCAAAATGGGCACGCTCCTCAACCGAGTGACCCTGATCTGATTGGAACACAACAATTGTGTTGTCCCTCAATCCGAGTTCATCAATTCGCTTGAGCAGGTTTCCAATCTTCTCATCCAGAGTTGATACAAAAGCGGCATACAAGTTCCTTGGGTAGGGAACACCCTTCTCCTTGTAGTAGGCCAGCCACTTTTCACTGCCCTGGTAAGGATAATGAGGAGCATTGATCGCGAAATAGAGGAAGAATGGTTGTTGACTTTTTGCATCAATAAACTGTGAGGCCTCCTCTACCATGAGATCCTGGAAAAAATGGCCCTCCCGCCAGACTTCCTCTCCATTTTTATAAAGGTCATGGCGGTTGGGGCCACTCCAGTAGAAGAAATGCGAGTAGTTGTCGATGCAACCGCCCATGTGGCCGAAGGAGTAATCGAACCCCTGGGCATTCGGCATCGTGTCTTTACTGAAACCGAGGTGCCATTTACCGATGTGCGCGGTGGCATAACCAGCGTTCTTGAAAACATCCGCTATTGTAACTTGGTTTCCTGAAAGACAAGGATCGCCATAGGTACCGGAACAATTACCAGGAACTCCCGCGTGGAGAGGATATTTCCCTGTCAACAAACCCGCGCGGGAGGGAGAACAGATAGGTGATGGAGCGTAGAATTGTGTAAAACGAACACCAGACTCTGCAAGGGAATCAATGTTGGGTGTCTGTATGTCCTTGGCCCCATAAACACCTGTATCTATTGAGCCTTGATCGTCTGTGTAGATAAGAACCACATTGGGTGAACGTCTTGTTCCGGTGCCAACGCAAAGGTCCGGAGACAATAGTGCCGCTAAACCCGCGGATGAAATTACCCTCAGGAATTCACGGCGTCTAGCATGACTTCCTTGATTCCGTGACATAGCTTCGTGCTGGATAACCTCTCTCTCCATGGACTTTCACTGGGCGGATTTCAATACTCGAATTTACTCATCAGGACCAACTTCTACAGCCTGGCAGATCGCCTCTCCTCCATGACTATTAGAGAAACGTATTTCAATGACTCCATTCCGTGGACTTATCTTGTGAAACACGAGGTCATGGGCTGAGTTGAGGCCCCCAGCCGCGGCGGCGATATCCAGGTCTTCCGCCTTTACCTCTCCATTGACGCGGATATCCAGCGTGCGCTTTTCCAGCTCAATGAAACGGCTTTCCATCAGCTTGATCCGGACATAATAATTTCCAGGACCAACAGTCACATTGATCCAGAACTCGGGGGCGTGTGCTCCATAGCGATAGAGCTCGGGATCTGGGGTGTTGGCCACGGATTGCCGTCGTGGACGGGTCCACCAGTTGGTGGGGATTGGATCAGTTCCGCCCCCTGTTCTCACGATCCATTCGGTACCTGGACGCCAGGTGTTACCACTTGAGTCCACATAATCCTCTCGCGAAGTATATCCAAGAATCATCCGTTGAGGAGAAACCGGCCCGCCCTTACTACGGGAATCCCCCCCACTTTTTTGGGAGGAATATTGAAGGGAACTCAAACTCACCAGGGTTCCCGATGAAAGAGGATTTCCTTTTCCTTTAACTTCCACTCTCAGTTCATGGGTCCCATCACTGAGTCCATTCCGGTAATACAGTACCTGTGCGTTACGAGTATCAGGGCTCCAACAATCAATGCCAACTAACTGCTTTACACCATCCAAATAGACATCCGCAGTGCCCCCCGCTGGAGAGAATTGTCCAAGCAAGCGGACCTGGTTCCCAAGGAAAATCTGCCACAAGCTGGATCCTTCCACCGATGCCCTCATCACCGAACCCTCCGGGGATCCTTCATTACTAGCAGACCAGTTTCCCAAGAGGCTAAGCCTTCCGGTCTCGATCTGCTCCTGAAGATCCTTACCGATAATTTCAATTTGTTTTGCGCCATCGTGACGTATACTGAGAATATAATCACCATCGGAAAGTGGTTCGAGTGTGTAACCGGTGGACAGAAGATTCTCTTTCAATCCAAGCAAATCTCCATCTGCACGAACCGTGGCGGGACAGAATGAAAGTCTCAGAACATCCACCGTACCTGATGGAGCATCAAAGGTGGAATAACGGATTTTTCCAGCCTGGTAGGAGACAGAATGGATGATTGCTGTTGACCGCAGAATATGATTTTCCCGGCTTGGGCCAAGAAGATCAGGAAGCCAGGCCATGGTAGCCAGCACATGCTTTAAAGCCATCGGGTGAGCGATCTTGAACCATTCTCCCGCCACAATCGGTCCACCCTCGATGTTGTCCTCTACCACCCCGGTGTCATGGAAGTCATATGTGGCCAGGGTCATCTGCCTGCGCGCGATCTCCGTGGCCCATTCATCGCCGGTCAATGCAGCATATTGGGCGAAGGGAACCGACAACTCCATGGGGCCATACCAGAGAGAACGCCCACAGCAGGACGAAGACTCGGGATAGGCCCAGGCTCCGCCGAAGGTGTCTCCCCCGGAATCCGGAGATACACCAGTGCGGTGGAGAAAGAGGGAAAGGATGTTTCTGGCATCGGTCCGCCAGTTGGGAAAAACATCAGGATGGTCCATCAGGTAACGCACGGTAAATTCTGTCACATTCTCCGCTTGAACATCATCCACCCAGTCCCAGTAATTTCTTCCCCAAGTGTCGTTCTCGGTCCAGCGGGGGAGCAGAACCTCGGCAAGATATTGGCGTCCCGCATCCCGGGCCTTGAGAATGCAGTCACCATTGCCTGGATAACCCAGACGGATGAGTTCCTCGAAGAATTCGAGGATGAAGGTCACTCCTCCCGTCTGGGTGTCATTCCAGGATACCGCCTCTGGATTGGCATATCGATTCCAAGGAGAAGTTCCTGGAGTTTCCACGCAATGGAGCGCGAACTGCTCCCCCCATTCCTTGGCGGTTTCCAGCCAGCGGGTGTTTCCCGTAACCTGATATGCCCGCAACAGACCAATCCCCACCTCCGCTGTAATATCAAGCTGGATCATTCCATCGGGATTTGCCTTGCCGTAAGGGAGACCTTTGTTAGGAACACTGATGAGGAAGCCTGGCCAAGGGTGTTCCTTGCTGGTGAGCATGTGATCGATGAGGGTGTCCGCGGTGACTGACATGAGGCCAATCGCATGGCCATCACCAGTATAACGGTAATAGTCAACCAGGCCTGTCAGCAGGTACGCCGCACGCTGTCCAAGATCTCCATTGGCCCAGTCATTGATGGGAGGGATGCTGATTTCCCCCTGAGGAGTGATCTTCCAAGCCCCGCTCCACACAAACTCAGGGGCGGGAGAAAGCGACTTTGGAGGAATCGCCCATGGATACCGCTTCAGGGTCTCGGCGGCAACTCTGACACGATAATCGCATTGCCCGTTCTGGCCCTGGTACCAGGGCGCGATGACTCCGTTATTGTCCTCCACCGCCTCATGGGCATAATACTTGGGATACTTTGACGCGGATTGGGCGGAGGGAGGTAGGCTGAGCAGAAGTAGAACCAACACGATCCACCACCTGCTGGAAACACACATCCGGACGGGTAAAGCATGGACAAGAGACATGGTCTTGGCCTCCAAGCTCCATGAATGTATTGAGGGCGCGGTAACTTTAGAGGGATTAGCTCTCCCAGGTCAACCGCTCCATCAAGATTTAAACAGGCTACAATGGTCCT
>CAZORO010000051.1:0-18142 GCA_964581845.1 uncultured bacterium | reverse complement strand
CTCTCCCTCTCCAGCGGAGGACCCTTTCCAGGCCAAACAAGCTGCTTTGGCCCAGGAGATCCAATCGGTTAGCGCGGCTCTGAAAGTCCTTTCACCTACCGATTCTCCAGAGCTCCTGGAAACCCTTAATCACCGTCTCGATCTCTTCCAAAGGATCGCCCTTTCTTATGGCCAACAGGCGGCCGCGATTCAAGCCCAGAAAGGGCTGGTGGCCACCAAATCTCAGGTTGAGGCGGAGATCGCCCAATCAAAATACAAGACCGAGAGCGGCTCACGTCCGAACTTCATCGCCTTGGAGAAGATGCGCGATGAGCTCTCGGCCCAGGAGCAACGTGAACGGCAAGTAAAAGGACGGGTCGAATCTCGGCAGAGTACGCTTGATGAAGCTCGTAAAGCTTTTGAGGAGATAGAGCGTCATCGCCGTCAAGCCAAGGAAGCCGCCGAGACAAATAAAGACCCAGCGGCGGCGTCCCTGCTTGCGGAGAGACTTCAAACCGCCCAGGCCGAAAGCCGCGCGGCCTCCGAGACAGTTCGCCTCAGGGATCTTGAACTGGCCGTTGAGAAGCTTGATCAGGACATCTTTGTCCTTCGATTTAATGGCCTTCGCGACAAGATTGCCTGGTGGAAAGACCGGGTTACCTTCACTCTCCAGGATAATATCGAAATCACCAATGCCATCCAGCGCCGTGAGGAGGAGGCCAATCGGCGTAAACAGTTGGCCGAGGAGGAAAGAAGCACCGCTGAGAGCCGCTATGAAAGGGTGGAGGACCGGCTGAGCGCCGCCGCCGAACCCGATCAGTCCTTGCGTGAGGAGCTCGAAGCCCGGCGCCGTGAAAGGGATACCCTCCGCCGTGAGGTGGCCCTTCTTGGGGAGCGGCTTGAATGTCTCGCTGAAATCAAAAAGGTCTGGGATTACCGCTATAAAACCTTCAATGGTAACGCCACACCGGAGGAACTCAGGAGTTGGGCGGCTGAAGCCACCAAGATACGCGCTCAGTGCGACCTGGATCATCCCCCCCAGATGGATCTGGTGGCGAGTTACCGCCGGGACTTACGCGCCCTGGATGAAAAGATCCAAAGCGCCAAGGATGCAGGTTCCCAAGTTCAACGCTGGCTGGGGGAGCAAAAGAGACAGCTCGAAGCTCTGATCCATTTAGAGGAAGAACATGGGCTGATCCTTGAGGAGACCTGGCGGACTTGCAACCGTTTCCTCAAGGAGGCCGCGGAGGTAACCGCCTCTTGGAATATAGGGGAATGGTTCTCCATCGCGGCAGGATATGTCTCGGCTGTCTGGAACAAGGAGCTGACCGAAAGCAAGGATAATCCATTGACGGTCAAGAAGATCGTCACCGCGCTGATCCTTTTTGTCCTGGGCATTTACCTTTCACGGCGGATGACTCGCGCTCTCAACGAGCGCGTGCTGCAACGCCTCCCTCTGCCAACCGGAACAGCTTCGATCCTCAAGTCCCTCGCCTACTATCTCGCCCTGGTTCTCTCGACTGTCATCGCGCTCAAGGTGGCCAATGTTCCGCTCACGTTATTCACGTTCTTTGGTGGCGCCCTTGCGATAGGCATTGGTTTTGGCAGCCAGCAGATCATCAATAACTTCATCAGTGGCCTGATCCTCCTGATTGAACGCCCCATTCAAGAGGGGGATCTGATTGAGTACCAAACCGGTGTGATCGGTACGGTGGTCCGGATCGGGCCACGCTGCACTCATGTCCGTACGGGGACCAATGTGGATATTTTCATCCCCAATAGCACCCTCCTCCAGACTAATCTGGTGAACTGGACACGGACCGATGACAAAATACGGGCTCAAGTAAATGTCCCAGCCCCCTATGGCTGCAATACTCGAGATGTTGCCAAACTCTTACGCAAAGCGGCGGATGAGCATGGAAAGGTCCTCCGTAAGCCCGAACCTGTTGTCCTTTTGCGTGAGTTTGGCCAGAGTAGCCTCGATTTCCAGGTTCAGTTCTGGGTCCAGCTGACACCCAGCACAAGCCTTCTTGTCGTCGAAAGTGACATCCGGCTCATGATTGACAGCTACTTCAAGGATGCGGGAATTTCCATGCCCTTCCCTCAGCAGGATGTCCATTTTAGTAGTGACTCACCCATCAAGGTCAGCCTGACCCGCGAGGAGGTTATCGAGGAATCATGAGAGTCAATATCCATGGCGTCTCCAAGCGGTATGACGGGGTTATGGCGCTTAAGGATATCTCCCTCTCCGTGGAACCCGGTGAGTTCTTCTTTCTTTTGGGACCTTCAGGATGTGGGAAGACGACCTTATTGCGCATCCTCGCGGGATTTGAGCAACCTGATTCCGGTACCATCCTTTTTGATGATGAAGATACGGCTGGAAAACCACCCGAGAAACGGAATGCCGGGATGGTGTTCCAGAATTACGCTCTCTGGCCGCACTTGACTGTCCGCCAGAATGTGGCTTTCGGGCTTGAAGTCCGTAAGGTCTCCGCGGCTGAACGTGAAGAAAGAGTTCGTAAAGCGGTGAGTATGGTCCATTTGGAGGGATATGAGGACCGAAAGCCCACCCAGCTTTCTGGTGGCCAGCAGCAACGGGTGGCCTTGGCGCGCGCCCTGGTCATCGAACCGGAGCTGGTGTTGCTCGATGAACCCCTTTCCAACCTGGATGCCCGTTTGCGCTTGGAGATGCGCGCTGAAATCCGCGAGATCATCAAGAGACTGGGGCACACAGCGGTCTATGTCACTCATGACCAGAAGGAGGCGCTGGCCATGGCCGACCGTTGCGCCATCCTGCGCGAGGGACAGATCGAACAAGTGGGTACTCCACGTGAGCTCTACGAAAATCCTGGTAGCCGCTTCGTGGCGGAGTTTCTTGGGGAGGCCAATCTGTTGCCGGGAGTTGGTTCTAAAGCTGGGGCAGGAGTACAACGCCTGCCCCAGCTAATGGAATCTCAGCAGGGAAAAAAAACGATGAGCGAGATTCATTTGGGTGGACCCACAGGCCCACTTTGGCGGGGTGTCTGCCACAAGGCCATTGAGCCTGAGAAAGAGGTTCTTTGTTGTGTCCGTCCCGAAGCTTGGCGGATCGGCGGCTCTCCCCCGCCCACAGCCAATCTGATCGAAGGGGAGTTGCTCAGTTCAGTTTATCTCGGTGAAGTGACCCAGCACCGAATCCGTTTGAATGGGATCAGGGATGCAAGTGTGCTGGTTTTGGAGCTTCACCAGCCTCCTCGCCAATCGGGACCGGTTTCTTTGTGGGTGGATCCGAGGGATACAATTATTCTGGTTTGAGGGGTGACTCTACCCCCCGCCCCAACCCTCCCCCGCAAGGGGGGAGGGAGCGATCATTCTCCTCCCCCTTGCGGGGGAGGGGAGGGGGGTTACGGTAGTTCTTCCTCCTCCTCTGGAATCCCATGCCGTCTTGCCTGCAAGATGGCATGAAGGGCGTTGACTGGATCCCCCAACCGTTTGCAAACACGCCCGAGATCCAGCCAGCCATCCGCGAAAGTAGGATGGAATTGGGTCAGATCCTCGAGGTAGAGCCGCGCGGATTTGTGATGATCCCGTTCAACCAGTCCTTGAGCGGCGTAGTAAAGAGCCACTGCATTGCTTGGATTCACCTTCAGAATCCCCAGACACAGTTCAAGACATTCATCTGTGACACATCCATTTCTGGATTCCTCCCATACCTGGAAGCAGCTGTGGATCCATCCCTCCTCGCTATTGACCGCCAAGGCGGTATGAGCGGTGTGTTGGAAACCCTCATGGAAAACTGGATTCAACCGCTTATAGGGATCGACAAAACTTTCCTCGATCTCGCACACCCCAACCAGCCCCAGCACCCCCTTCATGGGAAGCATCATCCGGGGGCCCGCGAGCAGGTTACGTAGCAGCAAGGCGATGCGTTTGTAAGCCGCATCACTCAGGAAGATGTGGAAGTGTTTTCCCTCACGGCTGGCGGTCTCGATCCGTTTGGCTAGGTTGATCGCGAAGCCGCGTTTTTCCAGCCCTTTTGGTTGGGGTGTCGCCCAGACGGTTCCAAAATGGATCCCACAGGCGATGTCCACCGTTCCCATTCCGCACTCCACACGCTCTATATTCTTGGGGCAGGCCAGCCATGCGCATTTGAGACTGATTGCCAGGCACACCAACTGGTAAACATCATTACCGGGCCGTTCGGCATGGAGGTACACCACCAGCTCATCACCAATGAAACGAATCTCGTAATCGAAACCCTCGATATACTTGCCGCCATGGACAGCCTCGAAGAAATACCGGCATTGTGAGAGGCAGGTGCTCTGGAATGAGTCCAGGTAATCGGCGTATTCGTGGAGTCCGAGAACACTCGCGAATTCGCTGGAGCTCACCAGGTCGGCAAACAAAATCGCCGTGTCCAAAGGACCGGCTTCGTGAGTGGGTTTCGTCATGGCATTAATAAGAGGGCGGGCCATCAAACCCGCCCCCATCAGCATATCTTAAGGACACTGGGGATTGGAAAAACCCATTCCCCAGTGTCCCATCTTCCTATCGATAATGTAGAAACTCGATCTGCTGGTAAAGCAATGGGGCATATTGAACCACATAGACCGAGGGCACCACCCCCACAACGGGGGGTGCCTGTGGACTTTCTGGAAGACCATCGCAGTATTGCAGCGAACGGGTCATCTTGGTTTGTTGTCCCTCGATAATCGCTTCCATACGGGTCCACACCGGCGCCGGGATCAGGCCCTCGGGTAGATTCGCCAGGTCGAGCTCCGAGAGTGGCGTAGGCGAGAGGAATACATCCAAAGTCTCCCTGCCAGTCGTTTCATCAAAAACGAAGAAGCCATCCGCGGGTAGCTCATATTCCTGGAAGGCACGCACCACGTTGACCCCCTGGTTGATTCGTGGATCCGGGAAGAGGAGACGTTTGGTTCCCTTGGAGCCACGCTCGATGATATAGAGGAACCCATCTATGTTAGAGCAGAACACCAGACGGATCTGTTGGCCCCCACGGAAGGAGTGGTAGTTCACCTGGCGGATCGTGTCACGATCTTTCAGCAGGATATGGTATTTCAGACCGATTGGGACTGCGGGAACCACCACAGCTTCAGGTACAACCACGGCTGGTGGCGGGACAACCACCGCGGGAACCACTGGAACCACGGGAACGACCGGAACTACCGGGGGAACAGGTGGAGGTGGGGGACCCACGGGTGCCGGGGGGGGCGGTGCTCCAGGAGACTCCGGGGCAACGGGAACTCCTTGAGCATCGATGGCTGGAGGAGGTGGCGGGGGAGGAGTTCCTGGCTGAACCGGATTGGGGGCATAGAAAAGGTTCTTGGCCTCGACATTCTGAGTAGCGGACTGGGTTTGTGCCGCCGCCGCTTGGCCGGCAGCAGGAATCTTCGCGTCTTCCGCATATACGGATGCCGTGAGTAAACAGACTGCCATGATAACCATGGTGCAGGTGATGAATCGTTTGTGTTTCATGGTGAATACTCCCTTCTTTGAGTTTTGACTTTGTATTCTTTTTTTCTGATGTCTGGTCCTCCCTGTAGGGAGAATGCTCCATTTCAGGGGGGACTGCTCTGTTAACGTCTTTTTTCATGGAGCGGGCGGTGGCATTGGCGGTTGTGGTAAGGGTGGTAGTGGAGGTGGTGGTGGTGGTACTGGTGCTGGAATTCCATGGGCTAGATCGAGACGGACCTTCAACGGTTCTTCGGGATTGGGCGTATAGACAACCGGTGGTGCTTGAGGCCCTTCCTCGGGCACAAACATCAGGTTGCGGGCCCCAATCTCACCAATCGTTTTTTCAGCTTCCTTGAATTCTTCCTCGGTTATATCCAGGTTAGCGCCACGTTCCTGAACCACTCCGACCAAGGCATCCAGCTTGGGCAGACGTACCCGGCTGAGGACCAGGATGAGCTGCTCGATTCCAGGCGGGTCCACAAAAATCCAACCGGCATCTGGATTTCCGGTTGTGGGAATCGTGATTTTATTTCCCGCCGGAATAAAGCAGTCAGTTCCCGCCTGGAGACTCGGCCAGAGCAGGGCCTTGGTTCCATCCGAGTTTTTACAGAGCAGGTAAGCATAGGCATCTTGGGTTGGTCCGAATGTGAACCTCACCTTCTCTCCCGATGAGAACACCCGGTTGTCTGGGACCCGTGTCCATATGTTTCCACCTTGTGGCAGGGGATTGGGGACTTGAAGCCCCACCTCCAGACTCACCGCGAAGGTCTGAGTGGGAGTTCCCTCCGGGGTGTAGATCAGATTCCGGGTTCCCGTGGGCAGATCTCCAGGCTTGGGGGCGGCCTCTTCTCCATATGACGCCAGAGTCCACGCCATTAGAGCGAGTAATACAATGGTTCCATTTCTTCGATTTCCGTGCACGTTTCGACCTCCTTCGTTCGCAAACCGTATTATTACTCGGTTTGACGATTCCACGATGAAGATTTGCTAATTTTTTTTACGAGGGTATTTTGCGAGCGAGGATACGGAAATCTCCGGCAAATTCCCATTGTCATTTCGTTACTGGAGTGGAGGGACTGGAACGGGGCCTTCCGGAAAAACGGGAAGAGGAGGACAAAAAAATGAAGACCAACCTGGTGAAATGGACAACGGTTCTTTTAGTCAGCGTGATAATCATGGCGGGAACGGTATCCGGTCAGGCACAAGTAATGCCGGGACCTTGGGGCTATTCCCCCATCTCCTATGGCGGATATGTCAATCAAGGCAGTGTTGTTCAAACCGCTGGATCCCAAAACACCTTTTATACACCCTTCGGTGCAACCACCAGCTGGAATCAGGCGCAACTCACTGGCCATTCACTCCAGGCCGGTCAATATGGACCCTTTGGTGCCAGCCAATTCCAAGTGAGCGGACACTCGATTCAAATGCAGTCTGGCCAGTTTTACTGGTAATACTAAAGTGGATTCCCGCCCTCTCGTCATTCCCGCGAAGGCGGGAATCCACTTGCCGCGCCGGATGGCTCGAAGGACAATAGGAATGATTGGAGGCCATTCAAATGAGAACTCGCTCCTCGACATGGTTTTCCGCTCTCCTCATTGGGGTTACGCTCCTAGCCTCCCAAGGGATCTGTCAGGAACGAGGGATCACTGTCGAGGGAGGTGCTCCCGGTGCCGCCTCGACTCAGGGCAACTGGGCGGTGGTGGTTGGCATCAACCGGTTCGTGGATGACAGTGTTTCCCCTCTATCTTATGCGGTCGCGGATGCCCGTGCTTTCCATGCCGAACTCACTAAACCTGGAGGTTTGGTCGCTCCCTCCCAGGCTTATCTGCATGTCACCGATGGTGAACGTCCCCCCACACGTCTGGAGATCCTGAAATCCATCGCTTTTGTTACTGAAAACACACCCGCCGATGGTCTAGTGGTGATTTATGTCTCCAGTCATGGTTTCATCGACAAAAATGACAAATCCTATGTTATGCCAGAGGATGGTAATCTGGCAATCCTGAAAGACTCGGCTCTCTCCGTAGCGGGCATCGAGGAGTATCTCAGTCCTCCCTACTGCAAGGCGGATAAACGGCTCTTGGTAGTGGATGCCTGCCGCAACAAGCCCACGCGTGGCACCAAGGGCATGGCGGGGCCTGATGCAAGCTCCCGTTTCGCGGAGGAACTCAAGCAGGCGCGTGGTTTAGCCACCATGGTCTCCTGCGGCCCCGATGAGTTCTCCTACGAGGACGATAGCGTGGGGCATGGCATCTACACCCACTTCCTGCTTCAAGGTCTGAATGGCGGCGCGCTGCGGGATCAGCATGGCTTTGTGACTGTCACCACCCTGGCGCCCTATGTGACCGAACAGGTCGAAAGTTGGTGCAAGGCCAAGCTCAAGTCACCTATCCAACGCCCCTGGTTCACCGCGCAGATCAGCGGCGACATTCCCCTCGCCCTCCCACCCGCTGGATCCGCTCCAGGAGGCGAAAGCACTACCGTAATCTTGCCCAAGGAACCCGAACTTACGCCCATACCCTTACCTGAATCCGTGCCCGTGGCACTTGCCGAGGAAACTGAGAACCTGCCGGGAGGGGTGGCTCTCAAGTTGGTCTATCTGCCCGGGGAGGGAAGTGTGAATGGTTTCCGTATCGCCAAGGGCGAGATTACCCAGGAGCAATGGCGCGCGGTGGCGGAGGGACTCCCAAAGGTGAGACGTGAACTTACAGCCGAACCCTCCAAGACCCCAGGGGTTGGCCGGCCAGTTGAAAATATTTCTTTGGAGGATTGCCGTGAGTTCTGTGAACGTCTCTCTCACGCTACTGGACGCGAATACCGTCTGCCCACCGAGGCCGAATGGGAATATGCCGCCAAGGGTTCGATGGGAACACCAGGATTTGGGTTGTTGGATCTGTTGGACAGTGTCGGGGAGTGGTGTGAAAGCGGGGGGAAGGAGCGAGTTTTCCGGGGTGGTTCCGGGAGTCAGGAAAAAGGGGAGATTCTTCCAGAGACTCGAAAAACAACCCTTCCCAAAACCCCGCCCAGCGGGTTTGTGGGATTCCGGGTGGTGAGGTGAGATGATGGAGTCTCGGAGTAGCGAATTTATTCGCCACTCCGTTTAGTCAAACGCCCCCGCACGCAAGGCGGGCCACACTTCTTGAAGCGTTATCCTTGGCTTCCGGCAAATATGAATGGGCACTTGAGAGTTTTCCCGTGAACATTCCTCGCATGTTACCATGGTGACCAGGGTGACTTCGTCATAGAGACGGCGAAGTTCCTCTCCAGAAATCCCCAAGGTAACGGCGATCTTCCCCTCCTTCGGTCCCGGTCCCCACAGGTAATGTGTCAAATGCCCACACACCGCCGAGGGGAGCCCGAGCGCGGGACCATACCGGCCGACCGCCCCCGCCTCTCCATAATGACGGGTCAGGATCACACACTCCTCGCGCTCTTCATCAGATAGGCTTTGAAAGACCTCGGCCACTTTGTTGACTTTCTCCTCCCAGCCAAACTGGTCATGGTACACTCCGGTGAGCTCATAGGAGTTTTTGATCGCCCCCATTGTGGCCGTGTGGACATAGCCATCGAGATTCTTAATCGGCAGTATGGGTAAACTGATGGGTGCGGTGATGAGTCCTCCAGCCACGAGGAGAATGGAGAGAGCCGCCCTGATCCAACCCCGCCTCCGGGAATCAGTATATCTCTCGATTGCCACTCCCCCTCCCGCAAAAAGCATGGGGTAAGCAGGCCCCAGGTAATAGATCTTCCCCTTGGCCACAATCAGGATCGCCAGGACAGTCAGGTAGATCCATGCCAGGACAGAATAGCGCGAACCCGGTGGGTCCTTCTCTGGTGACGCTTTCCGGTTGAAAAGGAAAAAGCCGAGACCTGACATCCACACAAGGCTATTGATGGGTAGGACATAGAGCAGCTGTCCAATTAGAAACTCAGAAAGAGGGATCCGGCTCATAGTTCGGCGGTTGAGCGCGCTGAGAAACTCCAGGGTCGGCCACTCATTCTGGATCTGCCATACCAGGTTGGGTAAGAAGACCGCGAAGGCGATTCCCAACCCTGCCCAGGGCCAGGGCGTGAGCAGGTCCCTTCTCAGAGGAGCCGCCAGAACTCCCACAAACAGTCCCATGATGAAAAACAGCATGGAGTGCTTGTTTAGCATTCCGATGCCCACCACGAGACCGGTCCACAACCACAGCCTTTTGTCGCCAGTCTGGATAAGACGGATCAACAGGAGGGCGGACAAGGTCCAGAAGAACGGCTCGAAGGAGGGCAAGCTGAGGATATTGCCTGACAAGAGGAAGACCGGAGCAGTCATGAAACCCAGACAAGCCAGGGTGATCGCGAACCTGCCACCTCCCAGCACACGTGTCGTCCAGCCCACCAGGAAGGTGCTCATAGCTCCTGCCAGAGCCGGGATCAGGCGCAGCGCGGAGAGTCTATCCCCGAAGAGCTCCTCGGAAAGGCGCGCCATCCAAGGAACCCAAGGTCCATGATCGACATAACCGAAGCTTAGGTGCCTTCCACAGGAGAGGAAATAGAGCTCATCATGCATGTAGCCATAGTAACGGTTGAAATAGAGGTGAATGAGCAGTTTCAGAAGAGCGAAAGAGGCAATCAGAATGAGATCGCCCCTCATGGCCCGGTCACATTGCCCATCTGTTCGAGGAGGATCTGGAGATCGAGGGAGTCTACACGCCCATCCTCATTGATATCCGGTACCCGTGTGGGGAGGGGAGTTGGAGTAACTGTTGGGGTCTGTGTCCGGGTGGGTGTCATGGTTCGTGAGGGAGTCTGGGTCATGGTGGGGAAGTAGGTTGGGCTGAGGGTGGGAGTGGGTGTGACCACCGGCTCGAGGGCATTCAGGAAGACAGATACATTCCCTGCTTTGCTGGAGGGCATATGCCCCTCGTTGCCCACCGCCAGGTCCACCCGTCCATCCTTGTTGAAATCATCGGTCACCAGGCACATGGTGGTCCATCCGCTCGCATCCAGAACCACCTGTGAGGCCAAATCGTAGGATCGACGGTGAAATTCGGCACGATTCCGCACCACCGCCACTTTGCCATTGCCCGCCTGTCCCACCAGAGCCGCGGCGATATCCAGGATGCCATCCCCATCGAAATCAGCGGCGCCCACCTTCGTGACCTCCTCGCCCAGATCAAGCGAAGTGGTCACCGTGGGAGTCGAGGCGGTGCCATTCCCATACAACACCACTAACGAATTCGCTGTGGAGGTCAGGGTATTGAAAATGCCCCCATTGGCCACCACCAGATCCAAGTGAGTATCTCCATCCATGTCTCGCATGAGCACGTCATACTCCAGGTGCGCCCCGCTGTCCCCGGTGGACAGGTTGATGCTGGTGGAGAACTGCCCATTACCATCGGAGAAGAGAACCCACACACGCAAACGGTCCACCAGCGCGATATCCTGTTTACCGTCCTCGTTGAAGTCGCCCACATCCAGGCTTTCGGCGGCGCTTTGCGCGAGGAGCATGGTGGAGTATCCCGAAGTCAGTCCTCCCGCCGGTGTCCCGGTATAGATCCGCAAGCGTGGATTCAGAAAGAGAGTCAGCGCCAGGTCCTGGAGGTTGTCTATCAGGGGATTGAACTGTCCCATCCGGATCGCGGAGGGATTGGCCCCCATACCATCGGTGATTTTGATGGCTGGATTAGGAAAGTTGCCCAGGGCGGATGGATCGTTGAGAAAGATCATGATCGAATTTCCCAGGCTGCTGCTGGAACTCGCGGAATGAGCCACGAGGATATCGATGTGACCATCATGGTCGAAGTCGGTCAACGCGGCGTACTCATTGTCTAGAAGCCCAGTCTCGGTGGTGGCGAAACCGACTTGGGTCGCGATCGAGTGGTAACGTGGAAAGTCTCCGGTTCCATCGCCGAAGAGGATGGTGATAAAACCATTGTCGGCGGTCACCAGATCCAGGTTGCCATCCTCATCCAGGTCGGCGGCCTCGATCGACTCCGGACCGGGGTTGACCGGCGAGGAAATGGAGAAGACCCGGGCAGGGAGGAAGGATTGAGCCTGGATGCCGGAGGCGAAGCAAGTCAAAAGGAGTGGAATTATCGACAAGATTTTCTTTAACCGGATGCTCATATGGGGTAATATAGCAATGGCCAGGAGTGAATTCACGCCGGAGCGGAAAGAAATATCGGTGAGTTCAATGAACCCTAAAAAACGGTCTGCTCTTACCGCCCACTGTGTCATCCTCACCCTCAGTGATGGGACCAGCGCCAACCATGATCCCAATGGGATGCTGGTGGAATCCCTGCTGCATGAAAAAGGGCATGAGGTGGTCTACCGGCGTGTGGTCAAGCACTCCGCCGCCGCGATCCGTGAGGCCATCGCGGAGGCGCTTGCCGATGAGGACTGCGAGGTGATCCTGACCATGGGGGGGATTGGTCTCTCCAGCAAGGATGAGGCCTTTGAGACCCTCACTTCCCTGTATGAGAAGCGTTTGGTTGGATTCGGCGAGATGCTCGCTTACTTGGTCTTCGAGGAGACCGGTTCGGCTTGCCTTACTTCCCGCGCCAGTGCGGGGGTGATCGAGGGCCACCCGGTCTTCAGCTTTCCCCTCGATCCGATTGCTATCCGGCTCGGTTTGGAGAAACTGATACTTCCCGAACTGGCAACTGTTCTCACTGGAATCAGGAAGTGAATTAAGAGGACTCTCGTGACTTCATCAGGAGTAGGAGAGGATACCCATGGATGAAGAGAAAGTTGCGGTAACTGAAATTCCGCCGCTTCGCTGGCCGGGGGGGAGTAAGCCACAACCCAGCCGATCTTTCTTTACAATCGATCCCAACAAGCCTCTTTACATGGCTTTGAAGAATCTGGACAAAGAGGTTGCTGCACGGCCTTCCATCCCACCTCGGATTTGGGGGGAGGATCCAAAGCGGCGGAGAATGGCGGAAACAATATGCCGGTTACTGAAGCAGCATTTATTCTGGTCCACAGACAAATTCATCCCGCAGGATCCCATAGAGATAATTTACACGCGGTTGGATCATCAGGATAAGGGAGCTTCCAGATTTATTGATGAACTGAAAAAGAGTGTTTTTCTTTGTGAGTATGTCGATGTCCATAACAATTCGCAATTTAACGTAGAGACTCTTGGAGATCTTGTCGACTATTGTTTAAGGCTTGTTGATATCTGGCCCATAGAAGCTTGGAGTCCGGATCCAACTGGAAAAATATGTCCAACTTTTTCAGTTTTCTATGACATTCGACGCTTTATCTGCTCCAGGTATTTTTTGAAGCGGAAGATGGTCAGTCCTTCCGCTCCGCTCTCGACATGTGGAATGGATAGAGAGAACTGGCAATACCTGAATGAGTATTTGGACAAACGTTTTGGAAAAAACAATTTACTTTCCTTCCGGTTCCTGGGTATTTTTCCTTCCTTTTGGGCCTGGATTCTTCTCTTGATGGGATTGTATGGTTTGATGGTTATCCACTATGACTCCTCATGGATCGGTTGGTGGGTATTGGACATGATTGTCTTAAACTCAGTTGTGGTGTATTTCCTCAGTTGGCCCAAATGGCGTAAGGGCCTCCACACTTTCCGCGACCTGGTGGAATATGTGGCCGCGGAGTCCAAGGTGAAAACGGCGGTAAAATAGGTTCAGTCCGTTTTCCGTGTTTCTCCGGCTCGTCCGTGGTCTTCCGTGATTCAAAGAGGTGTGTGTGTTTGAATCACTGAATCCTTGGAAGCATCGAAGGAACACGGAAAAACAAATCAAACCAGCTAGGAGATTCATCATCCCCGGCGAACTGATGAGGACCTCCTCAACCTCCTTCTCAGAATCGCCTCTGAGACTTCCCTTGGGAGGACCGGTGCGGGATCTCGAAGATTTCCTCGGTTGTGGGTTACGATGAAGTTCAGCCGTAGGGAAAAAAATATCACAGAAGTCGCCGGTCCAGGAATGCAAAGTATCACTTGGATCAACCGGTAACTGGACCAGCTGCTGAGCTTTGGACCAACTTCTGAGCCTGTTTTCATCTCTTGCGGGTTCCGCGATGTGGCTGTTGTTTTCCCCCGCAAAAATGAAAAGAGGGCATCCGTTGCCGGATGCCCTCGCAAGGTTCGAGTGCCGCGACACTTAGCCCCGGCCTACTCCTGTGAACGCCACAAGTCTCCACTCGACTTGGTGCCGTTGGTTGGAGAGTAGACACAGATCCCAATCCGCAACGCATCGGCCAGACTCTTGCATCCCTTGGCCTGAGCGGCCAGGCAGAAGTCACTTGGTGGAGTAGTCTTCCACGCCTCTGACTGGTCAACGCAGATTGTGCCGCTACTTACCCCTCGTTTGCAGCTCTTGCAGCGGAAACCGTTGGTATCGCAGCCAACCTGGGCAACTCCATCAGGACCGAGGCTACGGAACACGAAGGTGTCGCGCAGATTTACACCGAAATAATCATACTGAGCGTTGAAACCACCATCGTTCTTGAACGGATCTAGTGGAACAGAGGTCAATGCCTCAATCGGAGAGGTCATGACACGCAGATCGTAGTGAACATTGTTGCTCGGTGGTGCCGCGGCACTGGTCGACGCCCCATCATCCTTGGTGTCATAGAAAGAACCACTGACCCAGATGACCGAGCAGGCATGAAAGTTATCGCCACTGCCGTTAACAGTATCGCCGGTGCTGGTGGAGTCGCTCCAGGGCTTCCATTGGTGCTGAGCCACACCACCGCCGGGAGGAAAGATACCTTCCTTACTGGCGCTGATGAGAGCAGTGTTGTAGTCAAAGACCGCGGTTGACAGCGAACGCATTTCACCATTGGCTTTGGTGACACGAGCACGGATCTGCGCCTCCAAAAAGTTCGGAAGAGCGATGGCAATAAGGATAAGGATAATTGCGATAACGATGAGTAGTTCGATTAGTGTGAAACCTTTGATTCTCTTCAACATTCCGAGATTCACCTCCATTAAAATCGCGGCCTCAGCCTGAGACAGCCGCCATGCGACCGAGACAGACTTCCCTCGCAACTAAGAAATATAGCCTTGACCCCCTAGTGTTGTCAATCCCAAGACAGGTTTCCCAATCCCTTAATCCTGCAAGGCGTCAACCGGTTCTCCAAAGTCTTGGACTCATCGATATTTGGTGGTCTCTAGACCACCCCCAATGGTGAAAGGAGGCATTTCTTTCTTTTCTGTTTCGAAAATACCCCTGTAGGGTAGGGCTTGGACCAGCTGGAGGGGTATATTCAAGACAACAGATGTGACTCTACGCCCTCTTCCACCTTGTTCCCTGAGGGGTATCTTCCAGGATGATTCCACGTGCCAGGAGGCCATCGCGGATTTCATCAGCACGTTTGAAGTTCTTTGCTTTGCGTGCCGCGAGACGTTCGGCAATCAGTCCCTCAATCTCTGCATCCAGGCTGCCACGGCCTTCATCAAGTACTCCCAGCACCGAATCCCATTTGCGGTAAATGGCCATGACCTCCTCCGCCCCGGCCCGGTTGAGCTCCCCACTGTCGATCCTCTTGTTGATGAGAGTGGTCAGGTCATGCAGCCGGGCAATGGCTTGCGGTGTGTTCAGATCATCATCCAGAGCCATTTCTATCTGGCGGCTGGCCTGTTCGATCTCTTGGTGAAGCCCTTCCGGAACCCCGCCTCCGGCATGGATTTCCTCCAGGCGCAAGAACAGGTCAGTCCAACGGCGGCGCTCCTCTCCAGCGGCCTTAAGCCCATCGAAGGTGAAGTTGAGGGAGTCGCGGTAGTGCTGGCGTACCAGCGCGAAGCGGATGTTGATGGGGTCATGACCCCGCTCCACCAAGTCCCTCAAGGTGTAGAAATTACCCGCTGACTTGGCCATTTTCTGGCCCTCGACCATCAGGTGGCGTGAATGCATCCAGGTGTTGACAAAAGGCTTGCCGGTGGCGGACTCGCTCTGAGCAATTTCATTTTCATGATGGGGGAAGATGTTATCCTCCCCGCCGCAATGGATGTCGAAGGTCTCCCCGAGAAGGTCCATCGACATGGCTGAACACTCGATATGCCAGCCGGGACGGCCCTCACCCAATTCTGTCTTCCAGTAGGCCTCCCCCTCACGCCGTCCCTTCCAAAGCACAAAGTCGCGCGCATCCTCCTTTTCATACTCATCCTGATCGACACGTGCGCCCACCTTCATCTCATCGATACGGTGACCGGAGAGGCAACCATAACGGGGAAACTTTTGAATGCTGAAGTAGATCGATCCATCGCTTTCATAAGAGAACCCTTTCGCGATGATACGTTTGATCAACTCCACCATATGCTGGATATACCGTGTGGCACGCGGGTAATGTTCACAATCCTCGATCCTCAATGCGCGCCGGTCCTCGTGAAAGGCCTGAATGAAGGGTTCCACGATTTCATCCAGGGGTATCCGGCTTGAGGTATTGCCCGGATCACCCTGGTTGAGTTCAATCCCCCGTTCCCGTGCCTGGCGGATGATCTTGTCCTCCACATCGGTGATGTTCATCACTTGGGTGACCTGGAAGCCCTTGACTTTGAGGTAACGGCGCAAGAGATCTTCAAAGATATAGGTCCGGTAGTTTCCGATGTGCGCGAAGTTGTACACCGTGGGACCGCAGGTATAGAGGCCGGCATGGCCTTCCCGGATGGGGCGGAAGTCCTCCTTGCGGCGGGTAAGGGTATTAAAGAATTGCAGGGCCATAGGCGATCGATCAGGATTCCTTTCAATTTTTGGGATATTGCCTTCATTCATCCCTTCTCAGTTCCGGGATGGTTTATGATAGGATCTGTTCTATGTCCAGTCCCTGGAGTGATATGGAGAGGCTCAATGTTTGGTAAGGTGGTCATCTATGGTGTGGGGTTGATGGGCGGCTCTCTGGGTCTTGCCTTGCGGGAACGGCACCTAGCGGAGAGTGTCTGGGGAGTGGGACGCGATTACGAGCGGCTCAAAGAGGCCAGCCGACGGGGTATAGTGGATCACTTCACAATCAACCGTAAGGAAGCCGCCACGGATTCGGATATAGTGGTGCTGTGCCTGCCGGTCAAGATGATCGCGGAGGAGGTTCTGGAATTGGTCCCCCTGTGTGGTGCAAACACCTTGATCACCGATGTGGGCAGTGCAAAGGCCAAGATTGTCGCTCAAGTGGAAGCGGGCCTTCCCGATGAGGGAGTCGCTTTTATTGGCTCCCATCCCATGTGCGGCTCGGAGCAAACTGGTTACTCGGCCGCCTCGGCGGATCTATATGAGGATGCCACAGTCGCTATCACACCTACTGGAAAGACAAGGAATCCCAGCCTCCAGCGGATCCGGCAGCTGTGGGAGTCGGTGGGAAGCAATGTTCTGGTCCTGGATCCGGAGGAACATGATGCCCTAGCGGCCCGCACCAGCCATCTGCCGCGTTCCGTGGCCTCCGCGCTGTGCCATGCTTTGGAGCGTGAGATGGATGCCGAACGGCGCGACCTGATGGTTTCAACCGGTTTCCTGGGCGCCAGCCGGACTGCTCTAGGTGATGTGGACAACTGGACGCGGATCCTGCTTTCTAATGCTGACCATGTGCTGGATGCCCTGGGGGATCTTCAGGGGGCTCTCGCGAATCTGCACCATTTCCTCTCCGAGGCCAACGAGGAAGGGTTACGCCACTGGCTGGCCGAGGGAGCGGAGATTCGAAAGAGACTCTCGGATTCAGTTCCGATCGCCAAACGAAGTTAGAGGAAAAATGGGTGGTAAACCTGCTGGTTGTCGATGATGACACTGATCTCCTCGGACTGGTTTCACGCCAGCTTTCCAGCGCGGGATATGAGACCGAAATGGCTGAGTCGGTGGGACAAGCCAGGAGATTCCTTCAAAGAGGGAGTTATGACCTCCTACTGACCGACCTGGAGATGCCGGATGGAACTGGCATCGATCTTCTCAAGACGGCTCGTGAGGTAGATCCCAGCCTGGTCGTTATTCTGTTGACCGGTCATGCCACGGTGGATACCGCTGTCGAAGCCATGAAACTGGGCGCCTTCGACTACCTTCGCAAGCCATTCCCGGTTCAGGAGCTCTTGGTGGTGATTGAGAAGGGCCTTACCCAGCGGGAGCTGGTCCAGGAAAACCGTCAATTACGCGGACAACTACGTGACAAATACAAGTTCCCCAACCTGGTGGGCAACAGCCGTTCGATGCAAACGGTCCTGCGTCTGGCTGAGAAAGTCGGACCTACATCGAGCACAGTATTGCTTCTTGGAGAAAGCGGGACTGGCAAAGAGCTGGTGGCGCGCGCCATCCATGAGGTCTCCCCACGCGGGCATCGCCGGTACCTTAAAGTCAATTGCTCCGCTTTGACTGAGTCTCTTCTGGAAAGTGAGCTTTTCGGTTATGAGAAGGGGGCTTTCACGGGGGCTGTCACCACCCGCCAAGGCCTTTTCGAGGCAGCTCATGGGGGCACCCTCTTTCTCGATGAGGTGGGAGATACACCACCATCCCTGCAAGCCAAATTGTTGCGTGTCCTGCAAGAATCAGAAATCCGCCGTGTGGGTGGTACGGCTGACATTCCAGTTGATGTCCGCATCCTTGCCGCGACCAACCGGAATCTACGCGAAAGGGTCCAACAGGGTCTCTTCCGCGAGGATCTCTACTTTCGCCTAAATGTGGTTTCCATCGCCCTTCCCGCGCTGCGAGAGCGCCGTGAGGACATCCCTCTACTGGTCAACCATCTCATCCACAAAAAGGGAGAGACACTCGGTCATTTCCCC
>CAZORO010000050.1:6845-18155 GCA_964581845.1 uncultured bacterium | reverse complement strand
GCCGTTTCTTACCATTGGAGAAATCAATGATCAGGATATATCCCTCGACAGGGGTGACAGCTACTGCTTGAGGCCGGATCATGTAGTTTTGACCGGTATAGGGATGTGGAGGATGGGCTTCCGTTGCTCATGAACGTAATCGTTTAGATTTCACTTTCCACAGTCTCGAAGGTAACCGGGGCGAATGTTTCTCCACCTTTGAAGTATAGCCGTTCAAATCCAATCACCTCTTGGGTTGTCCGGTTCTTGATGAGGATCACTCCGTCGCCAGCTTCTTCACAGATCTGGTTTGGTGAAGGTTCCTCCCAATAGATGGTCAAGGTTTCCCCTACACGGTCATGGATCACTCTTAGTCCGGCCATAGGGCTTCCCCCTCCTTAATGCGGTCTGTTAAGTAGGATGTAATCATAAACCCATACTCCCCAGCCTGTTTCACAACAACGACGTGGTAGTACGGAGGATACTTGCTGTAAAATAAGTATACCAAAGGGTCTTGTGAACTGCGACGTATAAGTGTGGGGCGAAGAAGTGTTTCAATAATCTCTTCGAGTCGTCCTTTAATTTCTGGATGCTTGCGTTGGATGATTTCCCAGTATGAGGTTGTTGTCCTTACTCGGAATCCCAACACGCATTCGACATCAAACAAGATTCTCCCATGCATCGCTAATCTCATGCGGAACTTGTTGTTCTCCCCTCTAACCCCCAGCTTCTCGGACAACCACGGATATGCCAGGCCAACAACCGCGAAACCACAGCCAGTCTCCGCCGCGCTTTCTGTGAGGTTCCCACACTCACCCCCAAGGCGGCCAGCGTGGAAAGAGTTTCTACGATGAGTTTAAGCAGTATGAACTCGAACAGGAGAATCGTGGTCCATTTCCCATGGTTCTTAAAGAAGTAGCGGTAGCGGGAACGGTAGTATTCGATACGGACATCCACGAGAACTGTTTCCGAACTCTTCCCTTGGCCGTGGAACACCTTTGCATCGGGGGCTACCACCACCCGCCAGCCAAGTCTGTGTGCCTGGAAACACCAGTCCGTCTCCTCGAAGAAAAAGAAGAAACATTCATCCAGAGGGCCGATGGAGGTGAGGGCTTCTCCCCGAATGGCCAGGCAGGCTCCGATAACCGAATCCACATCCAGGAGATCCAGCGAGGTGCTTCTCACTTTCCTTTCATGGCGGGCGGAAAAGAAACGAAGAAGAGATTTGTTGACCACTTCGGTAAGGAGGGAGGGAAAGGGGGCAATCGAGTTTTGAGGAGTGCCATCCTCATTGAGGAGATTCGCTCCCACAATCCCCACCCGTGGATTCTCCACGAAAGCTCTAAGGACAGCCCCAAGGGCCCCAGGGCAGAGAATGGCATCAGTGTTCAACAAAATGACATGCTGTCCTTTGTGGACCGCGAGCCCCCTGTTTACCGCACGCGCGAATCCTAGATTACGTCCATTCTCGATGATCACCGCTTCTGGCTGCCGTAATCGGATCTGTCCGATGCTGTCATCCGAGGAGCCATTGTCCACCACAATGATCTCGACCGGGATTTGGCTCTCCGCTGAGTCAGCAAGGACCGATTCAATCGCACATAGAATCAGTTCGGCAGTGTTCCAATTAACCAAAAGGATGCTGAAGATGGGTTGGCTCATCGTATAGAGATGTCCACAACTGTCGCGGCTAATAGCACCAAGCTGACAAAACCATTTGCGGTAAAGAAAGCGGCGTTGATTCTCGAACGGTCCTCAGCCGACACAAGGGATTGTTCCACGAGGAGAGTCAATCCCACCACCCCAGTCCCAACAAAGAAAACCAGTCCCAAACCCATTAGCATTCCGAAGCCAACGAAAAGGATCAACGCCACACAATGAAAGAGCCTGGAGAAAAGAAGGGCTTGTTGGGCTCCGAACCGGGTTACTAGGGAATGCAGCCCCAGGACATGATCAATCTCCTCATCTTGAAGGGAGTAGATGATATCGAATCCCGCAACCCACAAGAGGACAGCCATCCCCAATGGGAGGGGATACCACTCGATCCTCCCAGTAACCGCTACCCAAGCTCCCAAAGGCGCCAATCCGAGCGACAGCCCCAACCAGAGATGAGTCCAATGGGTGAAACGTTTGGCCAGGCTGTAGCCATTCAGGATCAACCAGACCACAGGTGAAAGGATCAAACAGACCCGGTTGAGCATCCCCGCGCTCAGGATGAGTCCGATAGAACAACACAGCCATAGAATCCAGGCGGAACGGATACTCACCTCCCCAGTCACCGTGGGACGTTGCGCCGCACGTGGATTGAGACGGTCAAACCTGAGATCGACAATCCGGTTGAAGGTCATGGCCATGGTTCGCGCGCAGACCATGGCGGCCAGGATCCAGGTCAAGATCCACCCGTTGGGGAGTCCTTCTGCTGCTACCAGCATCGCGATCAACGCGAAAGGAAGAGCGAAAATCGTGTGAGGAAATTTAACCAAATCCAGGAATTTGTGAATCACGGGATTGTGGGGAAGGGAAGGTAAGACAGGACCTTATCGACCATGAAATCGATCAGGTCATCCATGCTCTTGGGTTTGAGATAAAAACCAGGAGAGGCTGGCAGGATGATTGCCCCTGCCCGTGCCAAAGCCAGGCAGCGTTCCAAGTGAAGCTCATGAAGTGGCGCTTCACGCAGCAACAGGACCAAGGGACGTTTCTCTTTCAAGGCGACATCTCCAAAGCGTGAGATGAGGTTATCCGCGATGCCAGTGGCGATTGCAGACATCGTCTTCGCGCTACAGGGGACGACCAAATATCCATCAAACTTATGCAATCCCCAGGATGGTTCGGCGAAAAGGTCACTGCAGGAGTGAACCGCCATTCTACTGAGTCCATTCTCACCGCCCCAATCTCTTGCATCCCTCCATTCCTCAAAACTGGATCCAAGCTCATCTTGCCAGATAAGGTTCCCGTATTTGGAAAGGGTCACATGGAGTTCATGCCCGCCTGGATGGAGCTTCTCCAACAGGCGTTGCGCATAAACCGCCCCGCTAGCTCCAGTTATTCCAATAGCAATTCTCATTTCAAAGGTACTCCCCGGCCATGGTGATGATTATGGTGTTGCTCCCTTCCGGTGGAAGCCCCCTGGAATACGACCGGGATCTCCTCGCACCTAGGGGATCTCATCCAGTACAGCAAAAATGGTGGATTACATCCGCTCAAACCTGTACCATACCCGGTCCGAGGTAGGGTGAGTGCAGAGCGAACCGATCCAGCAAATTATGCGTTTTCCCATCTCAGCGCAGTACCAGAAGTTTCTCCGCCTTGTCCTGATCTATCTTTACTTCTTTGCTTTTCCTGTTTCTTTTATCCACTATACCATTATCGAAACCTGGGATTATGTGGGAATGGATTATCCCTTTTTTTACAATGCGGGACGTAGTCTTCTCAATGGTCAATCCCCCTATCCCATGGATGTTGTCAACCATGAACCGGGAGCGGATAGAGCCTGGGGGAAGTATGTTTATCCTCCTCTCTATGGCTGGATCATCGCTCCTACCACGGGTCTGTCTGAACTCGCCTCCAAGAAGACTTATGTCTACACCTGTATCGTATTCTATTTCTTGTTGTTCGTTCCTTGGAAATCCAATTCAAGGACAACCAGATATGAACGCTGGGCCGTTTTCGCCTTGTTGTGTATCTGGGGTCCCACAATTGAGACCTTCCGTTTCGGTCAATCCAATCCGATTACCTTTTTTCCGATCTTCGCGGCCTGTTGCATTGTAGAAATACTCCCCCAGGGTGATGCCCCGCAGTCGAGGAGATGGATCGAGATCATCGCGGGCGCATTGATTGGCCTGGCCACCATGGTCAAGCTGACTCCCTTTGTCATCTTGCCCATCCTCCTGGTATCACGGAGATGGAAAATGTCGGCTGGTTATGGATTGGGGATTGTCCTGACCTTTCTTTTGACAGGTGTCCGCACCAATTATGAGTACTTTACCGTGGTTCTCCCCACCATGACCGACTTTGCCTCAAGAGCGCATTTCATGTCTGTCAATCGTGGAGTCATCGAGACCATCAACCTGCTGATCGGGGTGGGATTTCTGCCCGCATCCGTGAGTGGAGCGGCACCATCCATTGGTATGGCGGTGAATACCGCTCTGTATGTGTGGGTCCTTTATCTCGTGGACAGGAACAGAAAAACCCTCACACGATCTAATGCTGTTTTGATCGGGTGTTATTTAGCTCCCCTGTTTGGTTCCAGTTGGTTCCATCATTACTCTTTGGCATTGTTGCCAGTGTTGTTTGTCATGCGGCATTGGATACGCGGACTCATAACGAAACTGGATGTGGCAAGTTCTGGGGAAGTCCAGAGTTTTCAGGTCCCGGGTGAGGGATGGCGTTTGATATTATTACTCGTTTTTATTTGGCCCGATTTCTTCTTCTGGAAACCTAGCCAAGCCATTCATGGATTCTTTCTGGAGGTATTCGGTGTTACAGATGAGCTCCTGGTCTCAGCCTCAAATCTATTGGCTTTCCTACTCATTCTTCCCGTGCTTCTGAAACCGTCATGGATCCCAGAGTTCGCCTGGTGGCGTAACCGTGGATGCAAGGACTGCCAGCAAGTTGCCCTTCCGGAGCCCTGCCGTCCATGAAATCTGGCCTTTCGGAAAAGGCGGTATGCCTGCTCGGGGTAGTGGTCTTCCTCCTGATTGTCCCTCCCTTTGTGAAGTATGCCTGGTGGGAGACATGGGATTATGTGGGAGGTGATTATGAGATTTTCCTGAAAGCGGCGGAGAGTCTATCGCATGGGGAATCGCCCTATCCGCCCCAAGTTCTTGGAAAGGCTCCCGGCGAGGCGATGGGTGAAGCTTGGGGGAACTACATCTATCCCCCAGTTTTCGCCCGGCTTCTCCTTCCCTTTAGTTTCCTGCCGCCCGTGTGGGGGAAAAAAGTTTACCTGATTGTTTGTTTGATCCTCTATCTGGCTCTCCTTTGGCCCACCGCCAAGCGGGGTTATTCGTATAATGGTCAGCGATGGGTTGCTTTCGCGATCTTGATGGGATGGGGGCCTGTCATTCATACCTTCCGGCATGGTCAATCGGATTTCATCCCTCTTTTCCTGACCATCCTGGCATGGTGGGTGTTGGGTGCGGGGGAACAAGCACCTTCCAGTGGCAGCGGGGGGCTTGAAGCAGACCGGAAACTTTCCAAAGGTCATGATCTAGCTGCTGGGGTTCTGCTGGGGGCCGCGTCAATGGTGAAGATCACACCTGTTTTGATGCTGCCGGCTTTTATCGTGGGGTTGAGGTGGCATCTTTCCGCGGGATTTGTCCTTGGCGCCACTTCCACACTGATTCTTTCGGGCCCCCTCACCAGCTGGCAATACTTCACCCAGGTTCTTCCGAACATGGCGGACTTCGCCGGAATGCGACAATGTCCATCCATCCACATCCTGCTTGTGAGATCTCTCGACAGCCTGCCGGTACCGCATGCCTGGGACAACTGGTGGCCCATTTTTGTGGAGCTTGCGGGGGTTACAATTACAGGAGTCCTTTACACCTGGATTCTTTGGTATCTCTTTCGAGGGCGGAATCTCATCTCGACAGCGGACCTCTTGCTCCTGGCCTGCTTTCTTCCGCCTCTATTCGCCGGTGAAGTCAAGCACCATTACGCTCTGGCGATCCTTCCTATCCTTGAAGCCTTCCGGCGCTTGATCCTTCTCTGTGATCCGGGGCCTCCCCTGGGACCAGGATCCTGGAGCACTTGGCAGATAAAGCGGCCCAGTTTTCACACCATTTGGTCTGTCTGGAGAAAAGATTCACCTCCCTCTCACCGGCTGATTGCTCTGACTGTGTGTTTACTCCCGAACTTCTATTATTGGGATGTGTTCAAGCTGCCAATTGAGCTTTTATGTCCCTTGGATCCCTCCACACTTCTGGTTCTGGGGAATATCGGTGCGGCCATTCTTGTCTTGCCCCTCTTCATTGGCAGCGGGGTTATGGACTCCGGAAACCAAAGCGGTACTCCACCTCCGGCTTGAAACGGTAGTCCAGTACGGGCCACCCGAAGGGAGGACGTTCCTTTGGGAAAGAAGACCAATCATTAAGGTCCAGTTTCAGTGATAAAATCCGCCTGATCGCGATGCTTTCGACTGTGGTATCGGAGTGATATTGCAGTTCCGCGCCGATCAGAGGGCAAAACGGGTAAGGTATCTCTGTTGGCATCGGTCCCATGAATGGGAGATGACACCAGATCCGTTTCTCCAGAAGTCCTTGTTCCTTGCCTTCCCAAAGCGAGACCTCGCGGATTGAATCCACCAACCCGGTTCCAAGCCAGGGACGGCAGCCGAAACGGAAGCGGGAGCCCTCCATGTCAAATCGGAATACCATCTCGTCGGTTGCTTGAGTTGGGGTTGTGCTGATCACTTCCTCGGCGGTGGCGGAAGAGGGTAACAAAAGACCGAGACGAGCCAAATAAACCTCGATCTCTGATGCCTTGGGAGCGGGTCCTAGCGAGATCTCGTGCTCGTCTTGATTCCAGATCCCACGCCGGTCAAAGACCGACAAAGCCCCGGAGATCTGATCCCAAACACGGTAATATCCTTGTTCCGTGTCCCTCTGGTGGATCTCCCTTCGGGCCTCGGTAATGCGAAGATGAGTCCCGAACCGGCCGCGAGCCTCCTTGACAACGAGTGACACGATTTCATCTGAGTCTTCCTCACTCAGATCCGGTTGTAACGGGAGTTCGGGAATCCATGCGAGAAAGGATTCACCCGCTTCAAAGGTGACTGAGGAGGTTGCCGCGCGGACATCCAGCCTCCAGGTTTCGACCTCAACCTCAAGGCGCCGAAGCGCATCGCGTTGCTTCGCTAGACATGCCAGCCATTGAGAAGGAGTAAAGGGCTTTTCCGGCTGGACAGAGCTTGTAAAGATACCAAGTAGCAAAAGGAGGCTGGTAACCCGCTTTACAAGTCTTCCCAATGACGCTGTAGGTTGGAGGTTCATGTCCGTGATGAGCGTATCTGGTTGTAAAGGAACTGGATTTTTTCCTTGTCTCATAGTGTGTTTTGTTGGTTTTGGCTGGTGCTCCACTTCGATGGCTCAGGTCCTATTACCAAAGGACTATTCGGGTAAGTGCCGTATTCGGAATCAAGAGGCCATCATCGTGTTCCATGATGGCAGAGAGTCGCTTGTGCTAGAAGCCCGCTATGATTTCACCATGTCTTCTCAAGCCAGACCAATGGTCATGCAGGGCCGCCGTGGCCGGGTAGTTGGTTCATCTCCCGTATCTGAACTCACTCCACCCGCTGAAATGGCTTGGATTGTCCCTATGTTTCCGGGTGCTACTCTCGCCAAGTCACCCTCACGGGGTTTGTTCGAGGATCTCTATGACTGGCTCCATCCCTCGGTTAAGGCACGTTATGGCTTACGAACTGGCAGGCCCAAGGGATTGAACCGGTTCAGTGAGAGTATTTTTTCCGCCAATGCCGAAAAGCCACAAGCGAGTCTCGCCTGGAGCATTGTACCAGGGACCGGTGAGGTGGCGCTTGCCTCCCTGTTCGCATGGGTGGAATCCAAAAACTTTCAAGGCCTTGACCAGAATCTTTGCCGTGATTATGCCAGCCGGGGGTGGACCTTTGCCGCGGCAATAATCTCAAGACCCCCCATAACAGGTTCTTTAGGGCCGGTTCATTTCACCTTCGCCACATCCGATGCAGTTTTCCCGCTAAAGTTCCAATCCAGTGTGGGTGTCTATGACTTCAACCTGTACTTCCTCACAGGTTTGGATGTCACCACCCGGCATCTTTCGGGGTTGCATTTATCACCAGTCAGGGGTTTGGCCACGCTTTCACGTGAAACACAAAGGCAGGGTTATGTCACTCTGGCCACATTGGAGACACCACCCAGCCTCCTTGAATACCTTGCGGCAGTCCGCTCATCCAGCATCAATGGTTTACCGGAAGATACCCTGCTTTTTTATGCTTGGGAGGGCAAGGGCTTGGGTGGATATGGCACCAGCTTGTCACGAATGGCCAATGATCTGAGCATCTCCGAGAGGAAGACTCCTCCTCAGCCAATAGCGGCTCAAAAGCCCCCAGCGTATGATGGACGGCAACCGCAACGCGCCACGCAACGTGCTATGAGATATCCAGCATCCCGCCGCCGGATGTACTGACCTGAGCATGAAAGGGAAGGAGATATGGGATGGTCCAATCCGAGGGAACACACAAAGATGTTATTGTGGTGGGCGCGGGAGTCAGCGGTCTTTCCTTCGCTTGTGATCTTCACCGTCAGGAAATCGATGTTCTGGTTCTGGAGAAAGAGGATCAGGCGGGAGGTTGCGCGCAAACCGTTCAACAGGATGGATTCCTCTTCGAGAAAGGGCCATTCAATCTCTTGGTCAGAGATCCCCTCTTCGAGGACCTTCTGAATTTACTTTCGGATCATCTTGAGGTTGTTCCCCCCGCGCCTTCCGCGAAGGTACGGGAAATTGTTCTTCATGGAGAACGCCGGAAGGTTCCATCCTCTCTAATCGAGGCTATCAAAACTCCGTTGCTTCCTTTTTCACAGAAGATCCGGCTTATCTCCGAGCCACTACTCGGCAAACGCCCCACCAGCGCTGATCCCACATTGGGTGATATCGTACGCCGCCGTTTTGGGTATGCCTTGGCGGATAATGTAGTCAGCGCGGTGGTTGCGGGAGTTTATGGAGGAGACAGTGACCAGCTCAGCGCGCGTGCCTGTTTTCCATTACTCTGGGAGGTGGATCAGACTTCACGCAGCCTGATTCTGGGGCTCATCAAGAGAGGATTTCAATCGCGGGGGAAACCCAAACGCCGTTGGAAAGGGATGGTCAGCTTCCGCGAGGGGGTGGGAGGGTTCTGCAATGCCATGGCCTCGGTTCTGGGGACGGATCTGGCGTTGAGACATGAAGTGACTTCGATCTCACGGAACAACTCGGGGTTCCTTGTCGAGGTCAGGGATCCATCTGGAGGCCGCCGCTTGTTCACCTCCCGTTTTCTCATTCTGTCTACGGATCTTCCCGCGACTCTTGCCCTGCTCGGTCCCTGGGCGCCAGACCTTGTGAGCATCCTTGATCCAATTCAGAGTGTCTCATTGGCAGTGGTCAACCTGGGTTATGGTCCTGAGGCTTTTGATATCCCTCCCCAAGGGTTCGGATTCCTTGTTCCCAAGCCGGAAAAGGAAATCTCTATTCTGGGTGCGCTTTGGGCTTCCTCAGTCTTTCCTCACCAGGCCCCCGAGGGTTGTCACTCCATCCGTGTCTTTGTTGGTGGAGTCCGGTCTCCCTCTTGGGCCAATCTGCCTGAACAGGAACTCACCGAACGAGCCATCGCCGAGCTTTCGCGATTCATCACGATTCGTGAGAAGCCACGGTCTGTCTATGTTTCCCGTTGGCTAGAGGCTGTTCCACAGATGGTTCCTGGCCACTGCGATAGGATTGCTTTATTGGATCAGGCGCTTGGTCATTACCCCGGACTTGCTTTTGTGGGAAACTATACGCACGGTGTCTCTGTGAATGATTGTGTGGTAAACGCACGGAAAGCTGCGGGAGAGATGATCCCGAGGATAAAGGAGTCCTCCAGTTGTTTCTCTCCTGATTATGAACCCCATTATATATCCTTCTGCCGTCAACGCGATACAAAGAACTACCGTGTCTCCCATTTTGGCCTGTTGTTTCGCTCTCCTGGCCTGTGTCCTTTCGGGATGTGAACGGCCGGGGGGCGCGAATCCTCAACCCATGATGAAAAAGGAGGCGGTACCAATCCATGTGGGAAATGTGACTCAGCGCGACATGCCCTCTGAAATGATCGCCATTGGATCTGTGGAGGCCTACTCGATTATTTCGGTGAAGGCCCAGGTGTCGGGAGAGATCACACAGGTGTGGTTTCAAGAAGGAGAGGAAGTCAAGGAAGACCAGGTTCTTTTCACCATCGACAGCCGTCCCTATGAAATCGCCCTGGAGCAGGCTAAGGCGGATCGTGCCAAGGCCGAGGCCGAACTCGAGGTGGCAAATGCCAATCTCGCCAAGAATCAGGTCCAGCTGGAAAATGCCAGGACGGAACTGGAACGGAATTCCAACCTCCTGAAACGCGGCGTGGTTACCAAAGAGGAATACGATCGCGTTCAGACCACCGCGCGGGCCTACGAAGCGGCGGTTCTTGCCGATGAGGCCGCGATCCGTTCCGCCTCAGCCGCGATCCTGGGGGCATCCGCAGATATTGAAAAAGCAGGGGTCGAGCTGGGGTACTGTACGATCAAGTCTCCGATCGATGGCAAGACGGGGAGTCTGCTGGCTCACCGTGGGAATCTGGTCAAAGAAAATGACACACCCGCGCTGGTGGTGATCCATCAGGTGGATCCAGTGTATGTGAGTTTCACCTTGCCTGAGAGGAACCTCCCTGAAGTGAAACGTTCCATGGAAAAGGGCCCTCTGACCGTCACAGCAATGATACCGGAAACCGATGTGGCACCGGTTACTGGGACACTCACTTTCCTGGACAACTCCGTGAATCAACGGACAGGCACCATCCGTCTAAAAGCGACCTTCGATAATTCAAGAAGAGTTCTCTGGCCAGGTCAATTTGTGAGTGTCCGCCTGATTGTTTCGGTCCATGAAAATGCTGTTGTGTCTCCCTCCGAGGCGGTTCAGACCGGTCAGTCTGGCTCTTATGTCTATGTTCTCAGGCAGGACTTCACCGTGGAACTCCGCTCTATAGTCACCGGCGAATCCAGGGATGGCCTGACCATCATTCAAGATGGACTCCAACCCGGCGAGGTGGTGGTTACGGATGGCCATCTGCGGCTGGCCCCTGATGCCAAGGCTCATGTCGTTGGCAACCAATCAGAGGGCGTGAAAGGTTAGGTTGGATGGGCGTTTCGGATCCTTTTATCAGACGCCCAGTGATGACCACTCTGGTCATGCTGAGCATCTTTCTTTGTGGGGTGGGGGGATACCGTTTGCTTCCGGTGAGCGACCTGCCCAATGTCGACTTTCCTACTCTGCAGGTATCCGCCAACCTGCCGGGAGCGAACCCCGAAACGATGGCCTCCTCCGTGGCGCTGCCTCTCGAACGCCAGTTCTCGACCATTGGGGGGCTCGACTCCATGACATCGGTCAATGCCCTTGGATCGAGTCAGATCACCCTTCAATTCGCTCTCAACCGTGACATTGATGATGCCGCGCTGGATGTCCAATCCGCCATCAGCCGGACTTTGGGCCGTCTTCCACAGGATATGCCCAATCCGCCCACCTTCCGTAAGGTCAACCCAGCCGATTCACCGATCCTCTATCTGGCTTTGAGCTCAAGCGTGCTTCCAC
>CAZORO010000050.1:0-6809 GCA_964581845.1 uncultured bacterium | reverse complement strand
AAAGGATCTCCATGATCAATGGAGTCGCTCAAGTCATGGTCTTTGGATCTCAAAAGTACGCTGTCCGCATTCAAGTGGATCCACAGGCCCTGGCTTCCAAGCAAATTGGCCTGGATGAAGTCGCCGAGGCGATCCGTGGAGCCAATGTGAACCTTCCCTCCGGAGACCTCCAAGGCACTCACAAGGCCTTTGTCCTTCAGACCAATGGCCAATTACTGAAGGCCTCGTTCTACGATCCAGTCATCATCTCCACCCACAATGGTTCACCGGTACGGATCTCGGATATTGGGAAAGCGATTGATAGCGTCGAAAACAATCGTATTGCCGGCTGGTTCAACCAGACCCGAGCTGTGGTTCTGGCGGTTCAACGGCAGCCGGGTACGAATACGGTGGAGGTAGTCGACAAGATCAGGCAGCTGCTTCCTACCTTCCGTGAACAAATGCCGGCCGCGATGAACCTGGACATCCTTTATGACCGTTCCGAGACAATCCGTGCCTCGGTGAATGATGTGAAGTTCACTCTGGTCTTAACCATCTCCTTGGTGGTGATGGTGATCTTCCTGTTTTTACGGAACATCACGGCCACCATCATTCCAAGCTTGGCCTTGATTTTATCCGTAGTCGGGACATTCGCTGTGATGTACCTCCTCAACTACAGTCTGGATAACCTTTCGTTGATGGCCTTGACGTTATCGGTGGGGTTTGTTGTGGATGATGCCATCGTGATGATCGAGAACATTGTCCGGCATATGGAGCATGGAGAAACTCCGCGTCAAGCGGCCTTCACTGGCTCGCGGGAAATTGGATTCACGATTGTCTCAATGACCCTTTCTCTGGCTGCTGTGTTCATTCCAGTCCTTTTCATGGGAGGACTCATGGGCCGTCTTCTGCGTGAGTTCGCGGTTACGATCAGTGTCGCGATTCTGATCTCCGGTTTTGTCTCCTTAACTCAGACTCCGGCCTTGTGCAGCCGTTTCCTGCGTCCAACCTCGGACCACCACAGCCTCTTCTACAATGTGCTGGAGGGTGTATTCAATGGGATGCTCAAGATATATGACCTGACTCTCCGTTTGGTTTTACGATTCCGCCTGATCACGCTCCTGAGTATCATTCCCTTGCTTTACCTGACTGGACACCTCTTCCTGATCATCCCCAAAGGTTTCCTTCCGAGTGAGGACACCAGTCAGATCAGCGGTACAACCGAGGCCGCTCAGGGAATCTCCTTTAACAGCATGATGAAGCATCAGATGGCGGTTGCCGAGCTAGTAGCCAGGAATCCGGCAATCGAGGGATTCATGTCTTCAGTGGGCGCGGGTGGACCTACTGCCTCCTCGAATGCGGGACGTCTTTTCATCCATTTGAAGGAAAGGGATAAGCGCAAGGGTGTCGATGTTGTCATTGATGAGCTGCGTGCCTCGGTGGCCATGATTCCTGGTATCCGGGTGTTCTTCCAGAACCCACCCACCATCCGGATCGGTGGATTGGTCTCCAAGAGCCAGTACCAGATGACTCTGCAATCGCCTGATACCAAGGAGCTCTATCGGTATGCTCCGTTGTTTGAAGCGAAAGTCCGCGAATTGCCTGGTTTTCGTGATGTGACCACGGACCTGCTTATCACCAACCCGGAGGTCCGGATCGAGGTGGACCGTGATAAAGCTTCCAGTTTGGGAGTCTCCGCACGCCGGGTTGAAGAGGCTCTCTATTATGCCTTTGGGACCCGGCAAGTCTCCTCGATCTATGCCTCCAATGATGAATACAACGTCATACTTGAGCTTGAACCGGAATTTCAGGCTGATCCGTCGGTGCTCTCGCTTCTGTATGTCCGGGCGGAAAATGGCGATCTCATTCCCTTGAATACGATGGCTACGGTCACAAAATCGGTGGGTCCTCTTACTGTCACCCACCTGGGGCAGCTTCCGGCGGTAACTCTTTCGTTTAACCTCGAACAGGGGGTAGCGCTGGGTGATGCCGTGACCCGGATCAGGGAGGTTTCCCAAGCCGTTCTGCCAGGGAGTATCACTACAAGCATGCAGGGTACCGCGCAGGCGTTCGAGGCTTCGATGCGAGGGTCTGGACTGCTGTTGATCGCGGCTGTCCTGGTCATCTACATCGTGCTGGGGATTCTTTACGAGAGTTTTATCCACCCGATCACGATCTTATCGGGTTTGCCCTCGGCGGGTGTTGGTGCGTTATTAACCCTGATGCTGTTCAAGATGGATCTGAACATCTACTCGATTGTGGGCATCATTATGCTCATTGGTATTGTGAAAAAGAATGCCATCATGATGATTGACTTCGCCCTGGATGCTCAGAGAACCCGTGGAATGGCTCCATCGGAGGCTATTTATCAGGCCTGTTTGGTGCGTTTCCGCCCAATCATGATGACCACCATGGCGGCGCTCATGGGAACGCTTCCGATTGCGCTTGGTCACGGAGCGGGTGCTGAGGCACGGCGTCCCTTGGGATTGGCGGTAGTGGGTGGCCTGTTGGTTTCCCAGGCGCTGACGCTCTACATCACCCCGGTGTTCTATATCTACATGGAAAAACTGCGCAGCCATTTCGCGCGCCGCCCAGTATCAGAACCTTTCGCGCGGGAGGAAATCGCCGAAGCCACTTTGTGAGCTTGCACTAGGCCCTCACTCCGGACCTCCAAGAGGTATTGTTGGAATATTCTCATCTATTTCTCTTTCCCATCCCCCTAGTGCTGCAACCACGATGACCCCCAGAAGCAGGGCAATCCAGACCGGAAAAACCACAATCAGAACCGCTATGAGCACCGCCGACCCCCTTACCGGGAGTGATTTTGGAATTGAGAGCGCAAGGGAGGTACAAGCGAAGCCTGTCAGTACCAGCGTCATCGCCAGTGTGGGAGCTGCAAGTGGTTTCAAGGCCAGCACCAAAGGCATCATGAAATACAGTAGCGGCACCCCGAGGACATAATATGAGCTCAAACCCCCGAAGATGGAGTCCATCTCTCGCCGTCCTTGCTTCCAACGCTCGAGGACAATGATATGCGCGGCAGTCCACAAACATCCTTGCGTGCTGAAGAGGGGACACACAAGCGCGCTCACCAGATTCCTCACCGCCACGGAGAGATGGGTTCGTGTTGTGCTGATAGGAACACTCTCATCTGGACGGATTAATTGCGCTGAGCGAAGAATCTCATTGCCAGTAACCATGTCGCTGAACAGTAATGTGTAGGTGATCAATGTGAAAGGTATGGCGGCTAGATAATGGTCAACCTTCGGCCAGCCGATGAAGAAGGGAGAGACCGAATGGAACATTTCGCCAAAAGGGGGAAAGATAATCAGGCTGGCCGTATCGAAGTGGTAGGAGAATTCTCCCGCAAGTGGTCCCACCAAGCCGGCGCCGATGAATCCGGGAAGGAGACCGAAACGAAGAACGGCCCTGAAGCACCATTTTCTATCAGCCCAGTTTTTGAATGGAGTAGAGAAGGCAACCACCAGTGAAATGATGATGGCAGTCGAGGTTGACCAGAAAAGTTCTCCGAAGAAGCGCTGGTAGTCATCCAAGAAGACATGTTTGTAGGCCGTCAATCCCGCTCCCAAAAGGATCCCCGCCCGTATAGCACATGGAAGCCCTTCAACAAACCACTTGCCCAGACCACATGCTCCAAGCAGTCCAAGGAGAATTGCAAACACAATGGCAAGCGCGGTCATGCTTTGAAGCCGTCCCGTGGCATCTGCCTGGGTTGATTCGAGAAGAGCGAGGACAAGAGGAAAGGCTGGCGTGATCCATCCCGGCGCGAGAGGCTCGCCAAACAAGATTGTGGCGCTTGCGATGAGCATGCTTTGGAGGATGAGGAAGGCGACAGCGGATTCGAAGGTGAGTCCGAGATAATCCATCAGGATAGGAATGCACCCGATGCCCGTAACCGATCCCACCCATAGCCCTTGAAGAAACTCAGGCCACTCCAGGCGTGTGTGATAGAGTGGTATACGCGTGGTGAAAGGTCCCCAACGAAGCCCGTCTTGTTCATATCCATGCTCGCGTGCCTGTCTTGATGGTTGTGGTGAGTATCGCATTTGTCAGATCGATGAGTGAGTGATGGTTGATGGTTGTGTTGAAGGTTTATGTGTGTTGTTCTTTAACCTTGCTGCATGTGCTGCCGATATTATCGTGTGAGTTGAGTGCGGCAAGAGGAAGCTCACTGACTCACGGGACCTCATGAAGGATTTTTTTTCATGCATCAAAGTGAATTCTTCCTTGACAACGCGAGTGTGTAATTCTAACGTTCGCATATCGTCTTGGAGGGGACCAAGACGGACCTTGGAGGACCCACTGACCGGGAAACCGGTCGACCCAAGGGATCAACGGAGCCGGTAGACATATTACCGTCCGTGACCATAACCAGACGGGGGAGGTGAATTGAAAATGGCCGCAGCAAAGAAGGCAGTCGCCAAGAAGGCAGCTCCGGCAAAGAAGGCAGCCGCCAAGAAGGCCGCTCCGAAGAAGGCAGCCGCCAAGAAGGCCGCTCCGAAGAAAGCAGCCGCGAAGAAGGCTGGCAAGTAAACGGAGATGTGTCCATGATGCCTGCAATTCACCAGTAACCGGCCCGTCGCTTTACGACGCGTCGAGTGACAGGCTAAAAACAATGTTCAAAATGTGGGCGCCTGAGAGGTCAGGCGCCTTTTTTTTTCGCGGGAAGATGAAATATCGAAAATACTTTTTAATACGAAGCTTAGATAATAATACTTGATACAAAATGTGAAACACTTTATGATCCTTCCATCAGTATGGAACGGGTATTGGTTGGATGTTGTTGTGAGGGGGAATCATGTTGAACTTTTTTCGTTTCATGCTCGGCATAGTTCTTATCACTCTCTTAGCGGGATGTGTCGCTCAGTTGACTCCACAGCTGCTCAATGAGTCCTACAAGGCTCCCTTCGAATCGATGCGGGAGTTCAGCGATGGATTCGACAACCCAGTCCGTCTCGGTAACCGCTGGCAGCGTGTGGCGGGTTGGTGGCGTATCGACAAGGGGATGCTTTTCCAAACCTTGTCTTGGAGGAGCTCGCTTCCGGGTGATTACCAGATGATCTATGTGGATGGTTTGGCTTCAGGACCATATCGAGTGGAGACACGCTTGTCGCTATTGCATGAGGGTGAACAAGCGGCTGGGATCCTGTTCCGCTTCCAGGATCAGAACACCTTCTATCTTTTACGGGTACGTCACTATCCACGCTGGCAGGACTTTGTCGACCTGACACAATTTATCAAGGGTGGACGTAGCGAGGACTTGGCCCGCAAGGACTTGCCAATCAAACCAGGAGAGTGGTACACCCTGCGTCTGGATGATCGTGGCGATCAGATCGTTGCGTTTCTTAATGGAGAGGAGCTCTTCCGTTATCCATGCAAGGAGAAACCATCCGGAACCATTGGTCTGGCAAGCAAGACTGGCAAGGTGGCTTTCGACTACTTTGCGGCCTCACTCTATGATCCTGACACCATGCGGGATGCCTCAGGTCCAGTAGCCGAGGCATCCAGTAAAGACCTTTATGTTCATTGATCGAGTCAAAGTCAACGTACGTGCTGGCAAGGGTGGCGATGGATGCATCAGTTTCCGCCGTGAGAAGTTTGTTCCGATGGGAGGACCCGATGGAGGTAATGGTGGCAGGGGTGGCGATGTCATCTTCTATGTAGCCCCCGGCGAAAACACTCTATCAGTTCTCCACTCCCGTTCGTGGTATGCCGCGGTGGATGGTGAGAAGGGTGCGAACAGCAACAAGACTGGCCGAAATGGAGAAAGCATCCGTATCCCGGTTCCTCCGGGGACCGTGGTCAAGAACTTGGAGACGGGTGAAGTGTTGTTTGATTTGGTGGAGGACGGCCAGGAGGAGGTGATCGCGGCGGGTGGGAAAGGTGGCAAGGGCAACGCGAGTTTCGCCACGCCGGTTCATCAGACTCCCCGCAAGGCGGAACCTGGACAGCCAGGTGAGGAAAGAGACCTGTTAGTTGAACTCCGCGTGGTTGCCGATATCGGCCTGGTTGGTTTTCCCAATGCCGGCAAGTCCACCCTTCTCAATGCGATCACACGCGCCCGTGCCAAGGTGGGGGAATACCCGTTCACCACCCTTCATCCCGTGTTGGGTACTCTCGATCTGAAGCCCGGGGAGGAAGCCGAGCTAACCCGCCGCTCCGGAAAGACTCCCAGGCCCACTTCGATCCGTCCACGTATCGTGCTGGCCGATATCCCTGGTATCCTTGAAGGTGCGCATACGGGAGTAGGATTGGGGCTGGAGTTTTTACGTCACATTGAACGGACTAAGGCCTTGCTCTTTGTGTTGGATGTTTCAGTTGGAAGAGACCGTGAACCTCTTGAGGCCTACCAGGCGCTGCTCGAGGAAATCTCATCCTATAATCCTGATCTGCTGGCACGTCCACGTCTGGCCGCCCTCAGCAAGGTGGATGATCCCTTGGCCGGAGAGGAGATCACACAAATCGAGGCGGAGTTGCATGAACACATGATGAGTGAGAATCCACGCCCCTTGCCTGGTGAGGTGTATCCGGTCTCCGCGATCCTTGGGATCGGGCTGGAACCATTGAGGGATGCCCTCGTGAGAGTGATTCTGGAGACCATGCCAGGTTGAGACTTGATTGGACTACTCCCCAAAGGCTTCCCGGATTTTGAACGCGATCTGCTTGAGATTCTCCAGGTAATCTTTATTTAATGGGTCGATGGTAACAACCGAGGTTCCCACCTCGGATGCGATGGCTATGGCGGTTTTCGATGAGAACTGGGGTTGAACAAAGAGCACCTTCACCCTGTCCTGTTTCATCCGGTTGAC
>CAZORO010000049.1:0-18179 GCA_964581845.1 uncultured bacterium | reverse complement strand
ATCTGGGGCGCTGCCAAATCATGGCGCGGATCAATGCGTTGGTGTATAACTGGTGGTCGCTGTTCGTGCGTTTGGCAATCCCCAAACGCCATGCCGAGGCGATCACCAGCCGTCCGATGCTGCTGAGCGCGGTGGCCAAGGAAACGCATCATGGCGGCCAGACCACACTGACGATCACGAGCATGCATGGAAAAATTCGGGCTGCCCAAAGAATTCTGACACCGTTAGCGTCATTTCTTGGGAAGGTCAGAGTGACTGCGGAGCAGTTGATCTGGGAACGGCGTTGGTGGCTGATCCTAAGCCGGATATTCTGTTGGTTCTTGAAGCGGAAGCCTCTCAAGTGGCCGAGGCTGCTGGAAAATACGTCCTAGGAATCGTCCGATAGCCTCCGGATGACTGGATTTTAGACCCACGGCCGGCCGTAGGAGGGGGTTCAACTGCCGTTTTTAGGATAATGGAAAAACTGCTTTTTATGAGTAACGTCATTTCCGCGAAGGCGGGAATCCGCGGTGACACAACACAATCAAGTTTAACAACAAGTTGCTAGCTCTTACCAGCCAAAGGCGGGGATGCGGATAAAACCCAGGTCCTCATAAAACTGAGAGGGATCCTCGTAGTCCCAATCTCCGCCACCGAATCCGCGTGTCTTGCTCATCCGTCCAGTGCTGTGGATCAGATCACGGCGCCGTGTCGCTCCCCGCTCGCGGGATTCACGCTGTTGGTCCAGATTCTCTTTCCGCCGCGATTCCCTTGCGCTATCTTCCGGTTGGCTATCTGAACCGCCATTTACATTTTCCCACCCCTGCTCACTTCGGCAGTAAACATTTCCATCATCATCCGAGTAGAGGTCACTTGACTGCGCGGCCTTTATTTTGCGTGCTGCTTGAGCATCGCTTAGTTTTTGCTCGGCCTCCGAAAGACTCCTCAAACGTTCCCACCTTTCATCGGAACTCTCCGCGGACTCGGGGGTGGTTTCCCCTTCTTGCGGGGTTTCTTTCCCGGATGCCTCGGAACTCTCCGATTCCGCCTTCAGCGGCAACCGGTCATTGTCCCAGACCTGGATGTCCCCCTCCGAGGGAAGCTGCAATCGCCTTCCCCAGGAGGCTTGGGCAAGACGATCCTTGTGGTGAAGATAAAGATTGTCGAGCTCGGATGTTGGTGCCGTGAGTCCGTCTCTGGCGAGGAGAAGTGGTCTCAGGTGGGAACCAAATTGACGGTAGCCCGCCTTTCCCCACCAACCCTGCTCGCCAAGCCAAGGCTTATCGCCTCCCTCCAGGACTGACAGAACCGAGCCGGCCCAGGTCCCTTTCCCAAGCCGGGGTGGATGAAACATCCAACTCCCCGATAGGGGATCGTAGATGGTGGAGAAACCGTATGATCCCGGACGCGGGAAATACTTCCGCCCTCTCCAGGATGGGTAGTGGTATCCAGTCCCATAAACAACGGCCTGATCCTGAATATAGGAGCCGAGATAACCCGGCGTATAACCTGTAAACACCACATCATCCGTATGGTCATAAATGCGCACGAATTTGACCGGATAAAGAGGACATTGCGGAGGGATTGCGGAGACTTCTGAAGGAACCGAGATCGATACAATCCAGGGGCCATGGGCGCCCTCCGAATCATACCAGACTCCCTCAAAACAACAGTGATAATGCCCTCCCAATTCAAGAACATCAAAGGGAGTATTCATGGCATACTTCAATGGGGTTCCATCAACCTGCCCCCAGACAGGCTCCCCATCATAGAGGATGGAAAGACTCTGGTCCGATCGTTTGATGACCGCTGTCTGAGGGATGAAAGTGTCGAGCCGTGCCTCCTGAGACTCCTTCGTTCCGGCAATGTGCAAGCGGACATAACTGCGTTCAAAGGTCTCTGGAATTTTCTTGAACTCCTCGGAAAGTTTGGTGGATGGCACATAGGTCCAAGGTCCCTCCTTCGTAGGTGCCGTAAACCAGCGTCCCGAAAGCAGGATGTAGATTTGGTTCCCTTCGACTAGGACATCCCGCTCAGTGTTGGTGACATAGAATAGATTGGTATCATCGACAAAGCCCAGCTCTCCCTCACCACTGATTTCAAACAACTCAGTGGGTTCGGTGGCAACCACAATCTGGGGAAGTATCTGTTGCACTTCTTGAGGGGTGATAGTGGACTTGGGCGGAGAAGGAAGAAGAGAGGAAATGACAGCGGGGAGATCTTCAGTGACCTTCCAGGGGCCTTGAATATCCTGAGCCTTCCACCATCTTTGACCCGCACGGAGATAGAACATTTTAGTGGAGGGATCCTGCACCATGGCATAAGGAGTGTTTACCACACGCATCAGATCCCGGCCTGGAACAGGCTCTAGGATGGGTTCTCCATCGAGGGAAACTAGTATAGCTGGAGAGGTGACTGAGAGGAGTTTTGGAGGAGCGGTACTCAGCTCCTCCGATGTCTGTTCTGCTTTTTCCGCCATGTCCAGCATGGCTAAAAGCTCATCCAACGAGAAGGTTAGCTCATCCCGGGGTGTTTCCTCTTTTAGAATTGCTTGCAAGGCAGCCCGTTGCTCTTTTGTGGAGCCGGGGAAGCGTACCTGTGTGATAAAGAATTTCTCACAATGCACAAGCCGTTCTTTCCGGTCGGTGGTAATCCGGCCCGCGATCCAGATGGCACCGAAGATTGGTTCGTTAAGACCTTTGGGAGTCACCGCGACGGGAGCTCTGGCTGTCAGACTGATATCCTTGAGTGACAGGAGCTGCGGCTGGTAGATGACAATCTTTCCGCCGGGCCTGATGATCTCTCTTGGCCAGCGTTGATTCATGGATTCAGGTTTCTGGCTGGCACCAGCTGTTAATGGTAAGAAGCTCAAAAAGATTATCAGTAGGATTGCCATAGTGACTCCCTTTCGATTCCCCGACTGGATCATACAGGTGATCTTTTCCTTTTCCCAGTCTTCTCCTGAGTCCTGATTCCGGGAGGTAATGTCATCAAGATAATCAAACAAAGCCAGACACGCAACCGTTAAGGGAAGAAAGATGAACAAAATCACAGATTGTCTTCTAACAAGTTGCAAGAACATCGAATCTTATGCCATCAGTAGCCTTGCTCAAGTACGCATTAGAGGGAGTGTGGTTATCCGTGCAGAAAATGTGGTTTGTGGATGCCTCAATGCTACGCTTGGTATGGCGTGTACATTATATGCCTATCCTGCTTTTTAATCTGCCAGTTGTTGATTGGAGTCTCACTTTTGGCTCCATTCATTCCATGTCTCATCCCTTCGCTGTCACTCCTCCCCGGTTGATCTCCATAGATCGAACGAATCTCCACTACCAAACGTAAAAGCAAATTGCTTCTGTTTTCCAGGACAAAAACCCGACCTGATGCTACATCATCCCAACAAAGCACTAGGGGATGAAGGATAGCTGGATATTTGACGTTTCTTTTTCTTGCGAGTAATAATTGTCAATCATAATCAAGGTATGGAATAGTAGACATTCTTGATGGGATATTATTGTTTAGAAGAGCAAAGTGGAGACGATGACACGTTTCGGGATAGAGATTCATGTCATGGAGGGTGCCGCAGTCTTCCATTTCCACTCAAGGAGAAGAACAATGAGGCTCATCGCACTTGCTTTACTACTGACCCTGGAAATCTTCCGCGATGGATCCTCAGCGGCACCGATTACGGTTACAGGATTTGAAATTCCAGCGAAAACTTCCGTCCCATACACCTATTGCATTTCTTATCTCTCCGATCCAGACAACCCTTCCTTCCTGGCAAACCTCAAGGAAAGCCCACCAGACCTTTTCCATCTGGGTTACCACATCCCGTTCAAGGGAGCTCTTGGGCCAACCTATGGTCATGAACTTTTTACAGATGACATACTCGCTCCCGATCAAGTGGCGCATGAGGTGGAGAGAGAGAAAAAAGTCCTTCACGAAATGCGCGGGGCCGGTGTGGGACGCATCATCCCTTATGTGTATACCATGGCTTTTTTTGGAAATGCTGATCTTCGGACAGGATTCTTCCGGTTCTTCGATCACTGGGATGACTACAGACAGTTCGGAATCGGACCGAAACCGGCGGGAGATCCCTCCCTTTGGCTACAAAAACGAGGTCCGGAACCACTCGTGGTCGAACATCCCGATGTTTTTCATTTCAACCCCTGCGTCAATCATCCGGCTTGGAGAGAGTACCTCGATCTGGTGGTACGGCAGCTGGCCTTGGTGGGGTATGACGGGATGTTCTTTGATGTCAACACACTCGCCTGTGACTGCCCGCATTGCCAGGAACGATTTGACATCTATCTCTTGGAAAAATATGGAAGGCAGGGGTTGCGTGAAGCGTTTTCAACCGATGATCCTCGTCTACTGAATATCTCCACCATCGGTTGGGATTTTGAGAAGGCAGTTTTGGATGCTTTCAAGACCTATCTTCAAGAGCGATGGGAACAAGCGGACTTGAGCATCATTCTGGGAGCCAGCAGCCCAAGCGATGTCAAATTGGATGAAGATTGGCGTTTATTGCGCTGTTACATGCAGGATTCACTCGGTGAGTTTCCACCTAAGGACAGGTATCAGGAGTACCTCTCAAAGAGGTTCGGTGGGCAGAGTGTCGAAGATGTCACCTCCGGCATGAGAGTTGAATTCTGTCAGACTGTGCTACGGCATGAGTTTTATGAGTTCATGGAAAGCAACAAGTTGGCCAACCTGCTTGAGGCCCGGTTCGGATCCTCTGATATCCGGCGCCGCTGCCTCGCCAAACCAGAGGATCTTCTGCTCTGGGTCGAAACCCAAAAGTTCTGGTGTGACAGCATGGCCGGCCTGTTCCATCGTCTTAAGAAAGTGGGCCGGTCCACCTTCGCGATGAATGGCAGGCAAGGAGATTTTTACACTGTCGCAAACCTCGGTTCAATGTGTACCCTGGATGCGCTCAATAAACGGCGGGTAAATGCTATCGATTTGGTACGCTGGGCACGAAGCGCCGACCTCCAGATGTTCGAGGAGATGCACCAGTCCGGCTCCCTCGAAAGTGGTGTGATCCTTTCCAACATCTTTGCCTTCAGATGGGCAATGGCCGCGGGAACTCGTGCGGGAACTCTGCTTTATGAGGTGAATGACGATAGAGCGGCCGATCTGGCCGAGGCCGAGGTGGCGGCGGGTGGTGGTGGCGCTTTCATTCAACCCGCGCTGGGAGCGCCTGAATCACGGGCCCGCTGGAAAGCCTTCTATAAAGAACACGGAGAGCTTTGGGAGGGGGGAAACTCCTGGGCCAAGGTGGGATTATTGTTTTGGGTTGACCAGACCTTTTATGAATACCCCGGGCACCTCGCAATGACTCACCGCCTGGTTCATATCCTCTCGGAGTCCCAGATCCCTTTCGACATCATCACCGAGGAGGGCCTTCATGACCTCTCCCGCTACCATGTGTTGATCGCCCCACAACTCCGGTATATGGATGAGGAACAGATTGAGAAATTGTTTTTTTACGCTGAGAACGGAGGCAATCTGGTGGTGATTCCGCCCTTCGCTACCGCAGATAAACTGGCCAGACCACGGTCCTCGGATCCCCTGTCAGATCGTTATCCCTCATTCAAGGAAATGAATGCTGTTGCCAGTGGCCAAGGGAAACTATTGCGCCTTTCTTCTGATGCAGTCCCCAAACGGCAATCTGATCTATGGAGCATGATGGAGGAGAGAGGTAACGATCTTGTCCGTGCACGCGAGCATCTCAACACGGCTCGAAAATCCGATGTCGATTCAGGCCAAGACCTGGGACCTCAATTCATACGCCGGATTGAAGACGAACTCGCGGTGAAGTTGCGGTGGTCTCCACCCCAAACAGATCCTGGAATTTACATCCATGCATACCACTTACTACCTACCGGAGAACACCCCGAAAGATTGGTTCTCCATACTGTCAACTACCGCTTGCCGATCCTTATTGAGAAGGGAACTCAAGACCTGGCCCCGCCTGTTTCCAAATCAGGCCAACCGGTCATTGCGAGGAACCTCCGGATCGACATTCCAATCCCACCGGAAAGAATGCCGGTATCAGTCGGATCCCTGAGTCCAACAGAAACAGTAACTCCCGCCTCATGGCATATGGAAGGAAGCCGGCTAACCATTTCAATCGATTCACTCACCATTTATCAAGCGGTGGTAGTCGATCTTGCCGTGTCGAATCCACAATAAGAGTAAGGATACTCAAGAGCAACGGATTTTTCACAAGATTCTATAAATTGATTGTTGACCTATCCCTGTAGTAGTCCTAGACTTTGAGCGTAGTCTTCCAAGTTTTCCATTGATGCTCACCTAAGCCCTTCCCCTGACCGGAACTTGGGGGACATGGTCTCTCCGTCCACAACAATTCATTTCGCAACCACTCGATCCCGAGGAGGACAAAGGGATGAAAAGCCAATACGTTTTCACAATCCTCATGCTTATGCTTTCCTCGTTTCATGGTTCACAAGCAGATCAACTGCTCGGACAGCCACGAGTTGCGGCAATCCAGCTGCTCCATGGATCCTCGGCTCAGGAGGCAATCAGTCTTGTCCAGCAGGCTGGTGAGAGCCATGCGGACATCGTTCTCCTCCCCATGGAATTTGCCCCTCAACTACCGCAACCCGCGACAGGCTCCATCTTTCTCTCACTGGCCCCCTTAGCGATCCAGTACCGGATGTATATCGTGGCGCCCATCAGTGAAATGGACAATGGAGCCGTTTACAACACCGCTTTAATAATTGATCCAACTGGTACATTGTCAGGTGTTTATCGTCAAACACACATTTCGCCCGCGGATCGTCTCTCTGGAATCCAGGCTGGAGATGAGCTGCCAGTTTTCAGGACAGAGTTTGGAGATATTGGGATCCTGCTTGATTACGATCTCATGTTCCGTGAAGCGGCGCGCGTTCTGACCCTGCGGGGAGCTCAGTTGTTGTTCTACGCTTACTCGGCGTCCAGCGATGATGACACACGGCCCGATCTTCGTTTGGGGGAAACAGCGATTTATGACGCGAATTACGTTGTCATGGCCGGACTGACTGGTCCGGGTTCAAGCTGGGCCAGCGCCGTTCTTGGCCTTGGTGGGGAACCACTCACTCTTCCTTGTTTCGGTTCATGCTTGGTCAGCGCCACTGTAGAAATGACCGACACTGAGTCAACCTATTTCAATTTTGCTTGCAGGGACCCTTACGCTCTCACGGAGATGGTGAAGGATGTGACGAGGAATGTGACTCAGACACTGGGTTCTATCAATGTAGCCTGCATCCAGATGACCACGATAGAATACAATCATACGCTGGCGGTCGTAAACCGGGCTGGAGAACTCGGAGCCGATGTCACGCTCACCCAGGAGGCCTACTTCCCCAATCCCGATCATCTTCCGATCGAAAAAGCAAGCGAGATCCCCGCCATCAGTGCCCTCCAATCCATCGCGGCCACATATGAGATGACGATCATCGCGGGGATGTGTCTTGGAATCAAGGACCATACCAACGCATATCGGAGCTCGTATGTGATTATCGGCCCTGATGGCCAAGTTGCCGGCGCGCATCATCAACACACCGGCCGTCCCGCGGACAATTACAATCTTTTCGATACGGGTTTCGGTCCTTTCGGACCACTGGTCTGCTGGGACATTGCCATCATGGGCCCGGAAAGCACACGCGTCGATGCATTGAAAGGTGCACGGATCCTTTTCTACGGAACGCTGCATATCCTACCGGGTGCGTATGATCTGGGTCTGCCTGCTTTGGCCATGGAAAACATGGTTCCGATTGCCTTCTCGGCCGCAGCTAGCGTTGATATAGAAAATCCGCAGGCCGGTGTGGTGGGTGCGGATGGGGCTCACTTACCCAGTGCCACCGATGATGAGATAGGGGGTTTTGGGAAGGAAATTGTCATCACGAATGTTCCCCTTCCACTCACTCCGGAATTACTCGCGCTCAAACAACAGTTATGGAATAACCGTAGGCCCGAGATCTATACACCCCTTATTCAGTCGGAAATTTCCCTGCCCGCATTCGATGCAAGTTACATTCCGCAAGATCCTGTGGCCGGTCAGCCGGTGTTATTTTCCGCTAGCACCTATAACGCCATTTTCCCAATGACCGCCGACTACGATGTCCGATTCCTTGTCGATGGACAGCCCTATGAGAGTCCCCATCGAATCAACTATGAACGCTGGAGCTCCTATCCCACGGGGGCCTGGGACTTCGATTACCGGTTTCTTTGTTCGCAGTTTCTTTGGAATGCAGTACCCGGTGTTCACACTCTGGCGATTGAGGCGGATGCCAATGGCGAAATACCAGAGGTAAGGGAAGACAACAACAAGCTGGAGTGGATTATTGCAGTGCCTGAGGTGAATATCCCCACTCCCACTCCGCAGCCACCACCAACCGTGGGTGAATATCCTCAATTACCCTCCCCCTGGCAATATCTTGGGTATTTCTATGATCCTTTTCTGGATAATGGAAAAATACAAACCAACAATTACATTGACCGTCAGGATCTACTACCCGATGCGCCTGGCATGGAGCTGATTCATGCCGGTCATCATGTGGGAACTCATGTCGTCATACAATACCGCCATCCCGATGGAACCTGGGATTGGCGTCCAGCGGCCTACCCGGATAAGGAATCCATGCCGGATTACCCGCCTGTCGCTGACCGTTTCTCCGCCACTTATCTTGTAAGAGATCCAGAGGTCTCCGGAGCCTATGTGAGCGGTTATCAAAGGAGCGATCCATTGGGAACCCATGGGCTCTGTTATTTTTCTCCGAGAACTTCAAAACAAACAGGGGACTCACCGTATGAAGGTCATGCCCTTCTCTCAATGACCTGCGAGGATGGGATCTGTGGGGATCCGGTGTGCATTGATGGATTCTGGAATGTCCCATCGTTTTTTGAGAGACATGGGAAACTCTGCATGTTGGCGCTTCCGAGCGGTTATCTCTTGCATCAGGGCGAGGGCGACGGAGGAATAACCTATGCGGTGATTCTTGAGCATGAGAATGATGAAACATGGGCGAGCGTTCCCACGAATGAATATCAATACATCTGGATTCAATCAGGACCCATCTGGATACCCCTTTGTTGGGATCCATTTGTCATGTTGGGGGAACCAGCCATACAGGGTGTCAATGCGGGGACACAGGTCCAGGCGTGTATCTTTGAGGTTGGAGATTCACAGTACCTCTTATTGGCGGGGGGCGCTACCCTACATTCAGATGACTGGGGTAATTCCACCTCAAGGGGATTCATCCTTTTATACCGTTTCCTGGATGATCCCGCGCCAGGGCCAAGGATGGATTACCGTGTGGAGCTCATTCAATCCGTAGTGAATTCGCAGGGCGCCTTGCCAGGTTCTCCTGCAATGGTTGGGGGGTATACGGGGGGTGCCTTGATACCACTCGAAATCCAACTGAACGGTGCTTCGGGGCCTGTTCCCAGTTATGTGGTTGGAGTTGTGCGCCGGGAAGTGGATGATCCCGATCGTTGGAAACATGACTTCGGTGCTGGACTGTTAAGGAATGTCTCGGGTGGTTTTATCATCCTGCAAGGAATTCTGGATGGTGATCAGCCCCGCTTTGAAATTGTTCCTCCTTTTCCGGGAGAAAACGACTACATTTCCGGTTACGGTATTGAAGTATTACCCACGGACAATGGAGATGACGTGTTATTCAAGACCAGTATCGATGATTCATTCATTGTTCTGCGTGTTCCCAACGAGTCTGGTGAGTTTAATCTCGATCACGCGGAGGTCCTCCTCGATGGACGTCAAATAGTCCCCAGTGAGAGTTGGAAACCTTATTTCTTCTCGGCATGCTTCCTAGGACTGGAAACCAGCGAGGATATAAATGGTGCGCTTGACTTGATTATGGGTCTCTCGCTTGAAGATCGGACGGACTCGAATCATCACCGTCATGGATATATTGTTCGGCCAAATGTGAATGATGTTCCGTCCCCCACGCCCACTACTACTCTTACACCAACTCCCTCATTGACTTTCACCGTCACGAGTACTTTCACTTCCACTCCACCCCCGCCAACTCCAACGAAAACTCCGACAGCGACAGAAAGTCCATTGGGAGTGCCACATTGGAATTTATTTTAAGGATCGTCCGGATCACGGCACTGAAAGGTGATCTGAGTGGAATTGAGAGGGGGAGGTGTTCCTGCTATTACCCTCATATTGAATCAGATAGATTCTCTTTTCAGACTTCAACCAGCCAGTCCTCTTCCTATTCAAACAGGACCTAAAAAAACTTCAATTGCCAAGTTATACCTCCTTCCTATCCTATTCCTCCAATGTTAACATCACCTTCATTTGGGGGTAGGGGAGAATCCTGGGGAAAATAAGTTGAGGCAAGCATGAGTACATCAACGAGGAGACGGTCCTAAAATAATCCTAGCGGAATAGTCCCTCAATTGGTAAATGGTTTGACAAGAGGAGCCAACACAGATGGTTCTTGAGTGGAGTCTGGTTCTTGAGTTGATTCGCAACATAGCCCTGCTGGTGGCATTGGGTGTGGGTCTACAGATGCTGGCGCGGCGGACAGAAGGGCGTCCGTTGCTGTATGGATTGGTGACTGGGTTACTGTTTGGTACTGTGGGTATTATTGGAATGATGACTCCCATGCATTTCGCGCCGGGGGTGATCTATGACGGACGCTCGATTGTCCTAAGTCTGGCGGGATTATTTGGGAGTCCTATCGCGGCGTTGATTGCTGCGGTGATGTGTTGCGCATATCGTGTAAATCTGGGTGGGGCGGGCATGTGGGCGGGTGTGGCGACAATTGCCGAGGCCGCCATCCTTGGCGCCATTCTTTATTATCTGAGGCGCCGTGATGAGGCCTGGGTCCGGCCAGCGCGCCTCTGGGCTTTCGCGATTCTTGTGCATGTTCTGATGATGTTGGCGCAGCTTCTCATCCCAGGTAAAGGCTGGGAGATATTCTACCGTGTTGGTCCGGTGGTTTTGTTATTTTATCCCATCGCGTTCCTACTGATCGCACAAGTATTCCTTGATGGTGAACACAGGCGCAAGGCCGATGCGGCTCTGCGGGCAAGCGAACGCAATTACCGGGAACTTGTGGAGAATGCCAACAGCATTATACTTCGCATGGATAGGAACGCGACGGTAACATTTATCAATGCCTATGCCTCGCAATTTCTTGGTTTTTCCCGCGAGGAAATTATAGGGCGTAATATCGTCGGAACCATCGTACCCCCAAGGGATTCCATGGGGAGGGACCTGGAGGATATGATCCGCCGCATCACGATTTATCCAGAGCAATACAAAACCAATGAGAATGAAAACATTTGTAAGGATGGGACGCGTGTCTGGGTAACTTGGACCAACACTCCGATCCTCGATGAAGAAGGAAAGTGTGTTGAGATTCTATGTGTCGGAAATGACATAACTGAGCGGAAAAGTGCGGAGGAGGCATTGAAGGAAAGCGAATCTCGTTGGCAATTCGCTTTGGAAGGTGCTGGTGATGGTGTCTGGGATTGGAATGTACAAACGAATAAGGTGTTCTTCTCTCATCGCTGGAAAGAAATGCTCGGTTATGAAGATGACGAGATAGGAAATGACCTTGAGGACTGGGAAAAACTTGTACCTCCAGATGATATCACTACGGCATATGAGGAAATTCAAAAACATTTAAAGGGAGAGACTCCCTTTTATCAACATGAGTACCGGATGATTTGTAAAGATGGGTCTTATAAATGGATCCTTGATCGAGGGAAACTCATTCAATGGACATCCGATGGAATGCCTCTTCGCGTGATAGGTACACATACCGATGTAACCGGACGAAAACAAGCGGAGGTGGAGCGAGAGAAGCTAGAGGCGCAACTTCTGCAATCGAGGAAGATGGAGGCAGTGGGCCAGTTGGCGGGGGGGGTGGCGCATGATTTCAACAACTTGCTGCAAATTATTCTTGGAAATATCGATGTCGTCAAGGACGAACTGGGGCGGGATATCCCGTCCGGAAGCGCGTTCGACGAGGTACTCAAGGCGGCGGAACGTGCGGCCGACTTGACACGTCAATTATTAGCTTTCAGCCGTCGCCAGGTCATCAAACCAGTTACTCTCGATCTCGATGAACTGGTGGAAAGTATGCTCAAGATGATACGGCGCCTCATCGGAGAACATATCGAACTGTGCTTCATTCCAGGCGATTGTCAAGGTATGATTCATGCCGATCGAGGCCAGCTTGAACAGATCGTGATGAATCTTTGCGTCAACGCACGCGATGCCATGCCCAAGGGTGGGAGACTGACCATAGAGACCAAGGACACTTACATCGACGACACGTTTTGCATCGACCATCCCTGGGCATCAGTGGGCCATTACGTGCTCTTTAGCGTATCTGATACTGGCACGGGGATGGATGAAGCCACGCGAGCGCGTATATTTGAGCCTTTCTTCACGACTAAGGGTTTAGGACATGGAACAGGACTGGGATTGGCGACAGTCTATGGGATTGTAAAACATCACAATGGTCTGATTCATGTTTACAGTGAACCCGGCAAGGGAACGCAGTTTAAGGTATATCTGCCTGCCATAGAACGATCCAGGGAAATAGTGGAACCTAGAATTGAAAGAGACGCTGTAGGAGGATCCGAGACCATCCTGGTGGCTGAGGACGATGAAATGGTTCGGGAACTGGTTGTCCGGCTCCTGGAGGGCGCGGGTTACACGATCCTTTCGGCACGCGATGGCGAGGAGGCGCTACGTGTTTTCGAGGAACACGCAAACTTAATTGATTTGGCCATTCTTGATGTTATGATGCCAAAACTCAGTGGACGTGAAGTCATGGACAGGATTCAATCCGGCTACCCGTGTATGAGATTTCTCTTTAGCAGTGGCTACAGTGAAAATGCCATCCACACGGATTTTGTGATCAAGGAGGGACTCAACCTTATTACAAAGCCCTACCACAGGGAGGATCTCCTGCGTGCGGTGCGCGAGGTGCTTGACTCACCGGTAAGTTCTTGACATGGACTGGTTGTATTAAGAGCATATTCAAACAGTTGTTCCACTTAGGTGGTTCTTGATGGCCATGACGAGGGAGTGGGTGCTGACAAATAAGTTGTATCCTGACCTTGTCTACATTGTTGACCTCTTTCAGGAGACGTGTATGAAGATACAAAACATCCAACGATGGCGGGTAACGGCATTCAGAGGGTCTACGGGTTTCATTCTTATCTTTTTTCTGCTGCTGTTTTCCGGTTGCAAGGAAAAACCAAAACAGTTGGTTCCTGCGCCCTCTCCACCCGTAGTTTCGGTTATCCAAGTGACTCCAAAAGATGTACCGGTCACCTTCACCTATGTGGCGCGGACACAGAGTTCGCAACTTGTCAATATTCAAGCCCGGGTCAACGGATATCTCGACAAGCGTGTCTACACCGAGGGAATGATTGTCGAAGCGGGTGATGTGCTTTTTCTACTGGATGCCAAACCCTTCAAAGCCGCGCTGGATCAGGCCCTGGCACTACTCGCGCAAAAAAAGGCCACCTACGAAGCGGCGCGATTGGACTACGGACGCACCAAGGCACTGGTGGAACAGAAGGTGAAAACACCCAAAGATCTGGATGACGCCACGGGCAAATACCTGGCGGCACAAGCAGCGGTTCAGCAAGCCTCGGCGGAGGTCAAGTCTGCAAGTCTTAACCTCTCATACACCACCATTACCTCGCCGGTGGCAGGAATTACCGGTTCAGCGCATCAGACCGAGGGGACCTATATCAATCAGACGAATAACCAACTCACGGAGGTGACGGTACTCTCGCCGATGTGGATCAACTTCAGCCTTACCGAGAGTGAGATGTTGAAATACCGTAGCCAGATCACCAAGGGTCTGCTACAGCGTCCGGAGGATGGTAAATATACCGTCGAAGTGATTCTCGCGGATGAAACGGTTTTTCCTCATACCGGGGAAATCACTTTCGCCGAACCCTCCTACAGCTCACAGACTGGCACATTTCTTGTACGCACCAGTGTTGATAATCCAGATGGAATCCTGCGCCCAAACCAGAATGTGCATGTACGGCTTAATGGAGCTATTCGTCCTAATTCGATCCTGGTGCCCCAGCGCGCGGTGCAGGAAGGTTCCAAGGGGCAATTTGTCTGGGTGGTCGATAAGCAAAGCACGGTAAATCAGCGTCCGGTCAAAGTTGGCAACTGGAATGGAGATGATTGGTTCATCGAGGAGGGTCTTATGGCCGGTGAGCAGGTTGCGGTGGATGGATTACTGAAGCTTCAAGCCGGCATGACTGTAACACCAAACCCACTTGAAGCGGGAACCGTGGCGCCAGCGAGTGGTGAAGTGAAAGTGGACTCCGCCGCCGCAGGCGGAAAATAAAGGAGGCCCCGCCACATGTTCTCGAGATTCTTCATTGAACGTCCGATCTTTGCAACAGTTATCTCCGTGATCATCTGCTTGGCGGGACTGGTCTCGATGAGTGCCCTGCCAGTCGAGCAATACCCCTCCATCACACCTGTTCAGGTCACGGTGTCTGCGACATATCCCGGTGCCGACTCAAAAACCCTCGCCGATTCAGTCGCCGCACCCATCGAGGCCCAGATCAATGGCGTCGATAATATGATTTACATGACATCGTCGAGCTCCTCCACCGGTCAGTTGATGATCACGGTGTACTTCACGCTCGACACCGATCCAGATATTGCGCAGGTCCAGGTTCAGAACCGCGTCAGCTTGGCGGAGCCTCAACTTCCAGAAGCTGTCAAGCAACAGGGTGTTTCGGTACAAAAGAGAGCCTCTTCGATCATGATGTTGATCGGTGTGTATGCGAAGGGTGAACGCTACAGCAAGGAATATGTTGCGAATTACGCCAATGTGTATGTCCTGGATGCGCTTAAGCGGGTTCCAGGAGCCGGCCAGGCCCAGATTCTAGGTGTTCCCGACCAGGCCATGCGCATCTGGATGAATCCGGACCGCATGACCGCGCTATCCATCACCACCAGCGACATTCAACAAGCTGTGGCCAAGCAAAACGCGCTGTATGGGGCCGGCCAGATTGGTCAGCAACCGACAGCGGGTCCAGTCCAGCTGACCTTCCCGGTGGTCACTCAGGAGCCTTTCACGAGGCCCGAGGAGTACGAAAATATCATCCTGCGCGCGAATCCCGATGGGAGTGCAATTGTGCGTTTGAAGGATGTGGCCCGTGCTGAAGTTGGCCTCCGGCAATATGTCACCGATCCGAAGCTGAATGGAACTCCCGCCACACTGATCGCCGTCTACCAGCAAGCGGGAGCCAATGGCCTGGCTGTCTCCAAAGCGGTGCGGAAAACTTTGGAGGATATGAAACCAAGATTCCCCGAGGGGATCGAGTACTCCGTTTCGCTGGATACCAATGACTTCGTCAAAATTTCCATCGACGAGGTTAGGAAAACCTTGTTCGAGGCGATTATCCTGGTGGTGCTGGTAGTTTTCCTGTTTCTGCAGAGTTTCCGCACCACCATCATCTGTGTAGTGGCGATCATTGTCGCCTTGGTGAGCACCTTCACCGGCATGTTGGCGTTGGGATTCACCATCAACCTGCTCACTTTGTTTGGCCTGGTGCTGGCGATCGGGATGGTGGTGGATGACGCCATTGTGGTGGTTGAGAATGTGGAACGGAATATGGTGGTTCACCATCTCGGCCCCAAGGAAGCCACGATCAAGGCCATGAGTGAAATTTCCAGCTCGCTCGTGGCGGTGGTGCTGGTGATGGCCTCTGTGTTTATTCCGGCGGCTTTCCTGCCCGGTACAACTGGCCAGCTGTATAAACAATTCGCCATCACCATTGTCATCTCGGTGGCGGTCTCGGGTTTCACCGCATTGACACTCACACCGGCCATGTGCGGAATTATGTTGAAACACACCACACCCCCCACACGCGGTTTCTTCGCTTGGTTTAACCGCCAGGTCGATGCCATCACCCGTGGTTTTGGACATGCGGTCGTGTTTGTTATCAAGAGGGCGGTTCTTGCCTTCATGATTTTCGCCGTGCTGGTCTGGGTGATCTTGCACCTGTTCATAATTCTGCCGACTAGTTTTGTTCCCAATGAAGATCAAGGCTATGTGATGGCCTCTGTAATCATGCCTGATGCCGCCAGCCTGGATCGTACTGAAGCAGTGTCAGACAAGGTGGATGCCCTGTTTTCCAAGATCCCCGGTGTGGGCTACCGCAATGAGGTGGTTGGCTACAGCCTGCTGGACAGTGGCTACAAAACCAATGCGAGCACCCTCTTCGTGATGCTGAAACCATTCGAGGAACGGTATGCCTCGATCAAGAAGGCCCGCGAGGAGAATCCACGGACCATCTTGTCCACTCTCTATCAGCAGGCCAGTGGAATTCTGGAGGGATTGGTCCTTCCGATCGCGCCCCCCTCCATCCCCGGTATTGGAACCACCGGCGGTTTCGAGTTTTGGATCCAGGATTTGGGTGGAGGCGATCCCGCGCGATTGGAGGAGTTGACCCAGCAATTTATGGCCACGGCCTCCAAACGTCCCGAGTTGAGTGGATTGAGCAGCACCTTCCGTGCCCACACACGGCAGCTCTCCGCCGATGTGGACCGTGATAAGGCAAACCTGCTGGATGTTCCCGTCCAGGATATCTACAGCGCGATCCAGGCCCAGTTCGGTTCCTTAACGGTCAGCCAGTACAATCAATATAGCCGTGTATGGTGGGTCATCCTCCAGTCTGATCCCAAGTTCCGTCAGGACCCGGCTGACCTCACCCGTCTCTATACTCGTTCCAATCAAAATAAGATGGTGCCACTCTCCGCGGTTGTTTCAACCCGTTGGGTGACCGGGCCAGACATGCTTCCACACTTCAACGGATTCCCCGCCGCCAAGGTGAATGGTAATGCGGCTGAGGGATTCAGCTCCGGCCAGGCCATCACCGCCATGGAGGAGGCCGCCAATGAGGTGTTGCCCCAGGGGTATGCCTATGCCTGGTCAGGGCTTGCATTCGAGGAAAAGAAGTCCGGAGGAACTTCCTCCATGGCCTTCATCTTCGGTCTGATCATCGTCTTCCTTGTGTTGGCGGCTCAATATGAATCCTGGACTCTTCCTGGCTCAGTCATGATGGCGGTTCCCTTCGGTGTGCTCGGAGCCTTGACCGCGAACTGGCTGCGCGGCCTGGATAATGATGTTTATTTCCAGATCGGTCTGTTGGTGTTGATTGGCCTGGGGGCGAAGAATGCCATTCTGCGGGTCTCCTTCGCGGTCGAACTGCTCAAAGAGGGCAAGTCCATCATCGATGCCACCGTCGAGGCGGGCGAGCAGCGGTTGCGTCCCATCATCATGACCTCCCTGGCGTTTGCCTTTGGTGTGCTGCCGCTGGCGACAGCAATGGGCGCGGGCGCTAATGCACGTCACTCGATCGGTACCGGCATCATTGGTGGTATGATCGGCGAGACGACACTGGCCATGCTCTATGTTCCTCTCTTGTTCTATGTCTTTGACCGGATGAGCGAACGTTTTGGGAAAAAGAAAGAAATGCCGACCCCCCATGAAAATGCACAGGAAATCGAGAGCGCCAACGTCCCCAGATAAAAGAAAGTGGTTTGAGATCACGGTATGGTTTTATTCCGCTACCAGGTATTCACTCCTCATGTGGATGAAGCTGTACCTTGATTGAATCGGAGGGATGTTCGACAGCACGGAATCCCTCCTCAAATTTGGAAAGCGGGAGCAGATGGGTTACGATCGGTTCGATTTGAATCAAGCCGCGTGAGAGGTAGTCAATCGCCGTAGGGAAGGAATAAGGAGCCAGATGCGCTCCATGGATATTCAGTTCCTTGCCGTCGCCGATAATGGTCCAATCCGTGGAACTCAATTCACGCATCACGCTGAACTCGACAAAAGTGCCTGCTTTGCGGATCATGTGAAGGCAAGGTGTGATGACCTCCGCGTTACCGGTTGCCTCGATCAGCACATCGCAGCCATAACCACCGGTCAGGTCACGCACCTGCTGGACTACATCCTCCCGAGAAGCATTGATCGTTATATCCGCGCCGAATCTCCGGGCTAATTTCAGTCTTGAATCGATTAGGTCGGCCGCGATCAGAAGGCCAGGATTCTTGAGCCTTTCCGCAGCGATCATGCACAGACCCAGGGTACCACACCCAACCTGAACGACTATATCCCCCAGTTTAATTTCTCCCCGTTCAACCGCAT
>CAZORO010000048.1:15349-18194 GCA_964581845.1 uncultured bacterium | reverse complement strand
GGTGGTCTTCGGGCTGAGCCTTCTTCTGGCTCCCAAACGGGGTATTTTATCACGCTGGCTGACCCGGCTGCGCACCCGCTCCACCGTGGCCGCTGAGCATGTCCTCACGACCCTTTACCGTAACGCCGAATTGGAGGGACGTTTCCTGCGTCCCATGCCGATCCAGGATATTCTCCGCTATCGTCCGATGACCTTCCAACATGCTCTTTCCGTTTTGAAAACGCTCAAATCAGATGGCATGGTCGCCCAAACCAAGACCGGTTGGACTCTCACGGAAAAAGGGTTGTCCAGTGCGAGAAGAACCCTTCGGCGGCACCGTCTTTGGGAACTCTACCTGGCCCAGGAGCTCAAGCTTCCGCCTGATAAGGTTCACCACAATGCCGATGAGGTGGAGCACTGGCTAACCGAGGCTCAAGAGGATGAGCTCGAGGCGATCCTGGCACACCCCTCCATGGACCCGCACTCTCATGCGATCCCCCAAAAGGAGGAGTCCTGACGGGGATGAACTCAACCTTCTGGATCCTTGTGACTGCTTGCTTGACCGGGGCCACCTGTGGTCCGATCGGTTGCTTTTTAGTATTACGGCGCATGGTGATGATGAGCGACGCGATCAGCCATGCGATCCTGCCAGGAATTGTGCTTGGTTTCCTGCTGACCGGCAGCCGGCATCCGCTCGTTATGCTTCTGGGAGCAGTCGTTTTTGGTCTCCTGACCGCCTGGCTTACTGAGTTGGTGAACAAGACCGGCCAGGTTGAAACAGGCGCCTCCATGGGTGTTGTCTTCACACTCCTCTTCGCGCTGGGAGTCATCATGATCTCCGTCTTCGTGGGGCAGATTGATCTCGATGCGGACTGTGTGCTGTATGGAGAGATTGCCTATGTGGGCTGGAACACACTGGTTGTTGGCGGAAAGAGTCTGGGACCACGGGCGGTATGGATGCTGGGAGCGAGCTTGTGTATCAATGTCCTGCTGATCACACTCTTCTACAAGCAGCTCAAGCTCTGCGCCTTTGATCCAGAAATGGCAAGTTCCCTGGGTATCCGGACTGGAGTTTATCATTACCTCCTAATGACCTTGACTGCGCTGACCACGGTGGCCGCATTTGAGAGCGTGGGGGCGATCCTGGTAGTGGCCATGTTGGTAGTCCCAGCTTCTACTGCTTTCCTGATAACGCAACGGCTTTCGTCAATGCTGTTTCTGAGCGGGTTGAGTGGGTGCCTTTCCGCTCTTTTGGGGTATGGCCTCGCGCGGATCTTGGACACCTCTATTTCCGGAGCGATGACAGTCGCGGCGGGTGGCCTTTTTGTTTTGGCCTTCCTGTTCTCGCCACACCATGGGGTGCTGACCAAAAGGCTGCGTAAGACCGAACCATCCACCGGCACCGGGATGGGGCAGGTACCATAGGCCCCTCAAAGAGTTATTTGGGTTCTGATCATCCGGTCTCCAATACCAGTAATTGAACCTTCCCTCTTGCCGTAAGGGGTATGTTCTCGACTGTTCGGACCACAATATCGAGCTCATTGCCCACCTTCCGCTTATAGGCGAGTTCGATCTCCTTGGCGTCAGAAGGTGTAAAACTCGGAGCCGGCATGATTCTGATCTCCAGGGTTCCGGGTTTCTTTTGATAGTATTGGTAACGAATCACATGGTCGAAAATGAGTCCATGCATGTTGAGAGCCGCCACGGTAAACCGAGTCCCCGAAACACCACTTACCACCTGCTGTTCCCGCCACGCGGTGACATGGTCAAATCTGTCCCAGCTACGTCCACACTTACAATCATGGCCACACATGGCCGCCATATCACCCGTGCGGTAACGGATGAAGGGCATCGAACGATTCATGAAACCCGTGCCAACCAGTTCTCCTGTCTCTCCGGCTTCACGTGTGAGTGTTCCGTCTGGCCGTAAAATCTCCAAATAACCATAGTCTGGGAACTGATGGTAGACTCTTTCCACTTCGCATTCCCCACCCAGCAGGATCATCTCCGTGTGTCCATACCAGGTGAAGGATTTACAGCCAAAGGCTTTCTCAATCCTTTCACGTTGTCCGGGTAGACATCCTTCGGATCCCATCAGAATCCCTCGGAGGTGATTACAAAAGCGGGTATCGCCGCCATTGAGAAGATGATGAGCCAGGGTGTCCACGGCTGATGGGTATCCATGGAGGAAGGCGGGTTTCCACTCGGCCAGCTTGGCAGTGTAATATGGCAGATTCGCCTCGCTCATCTGAAAGGGGGAAAATTGGATTTCGTGGTTGATTGGATTCTCTTTCCAGAAAACCCGGTCAGGCAGGTTAGGAAAGGAAACACCCCTGAAAGCTGCCTTGCGATCACCAGGATTGTATCCCATCCTTTTGAACATCCTGTGGACAAAAGCGGTCTCACCTGCCTGTGAGTGGTTGTCATAGTAAAGGACTAGCTGGTTTCCACTCGTGCCCCCGGTGGTTACGGGGTAATGCGGGATCCTGTCCAGATTTCCTGGGAGGAAGTCCCGCATGGATTCCTGAATCCTGTCCTTAGTGACAGGCGGTATCTCCTTGATTGCCTCAAAGGGCCGCATTTTTTCAAATACGCCCCGGTAAGATTTGTAGAAAGGGACCTGGCTTGTGACGAAGTCTAGAGTCTTTCCGAGTAGGTTTTCTTGAAGAACGAGATATTCCTGGCGGCTGAGTCGGTCCATCCGTTCAGCGCACCTCATAATCCGCCTGTATTCTCCACCAGCAATCAGTGAAAACGGAACCCATCCAAGAAATCTCTGGATCCACAAGGGACTTTGCTCATACAGGGATCGCTTGACTTGAAAATGGATCATGGCAGATTCTTAAACCACCTGGTTACCCATGAG
>CAZORO010000048.1:4175-15339 GCA_964581845.1 uncultured bacterium | reverse complement strand
AAAATGTGGACGGAAACCTCCGGGGATACACGGACCCATGTGGCCGATCTTTTCTTCCTGTCCCCTGGTTAGATTGACAACGGAGACTTCCTCTATTGCACATGTGGCAATTGGCCAGCAATGTTGTAGATAGGCCTGACGGACAATGGGAAGTGCCATGGGATCGTAACCCATATACCGGCAAGCGGCCGCATCGACCGCCGCAGGATCGGTCCCCCCGAAGAGAATGCCACTCGAGACGGCATCTGGACAGAGAGGGCCATCACCCTCCCCCCCGATGATGCCATCCACGATTGCCAGGTAAGGCAATCGTCCCTCTGGCTTCCGCCACAAGTCGCCAGGTCCGCCATACAACAAAGCCCGGTTCAGGTCCAGAGCCATCCGCCAACAAGTATCATTACCGATCCAGTTGCCCGCTCGAATTGTCTGTGAACTATCCCCTCGGGCTACCTTACCCAGACGGCGGGCTTTACGGTAGAAAAAACTACCGATGCCAGGGAATCCAAGCACCATCCGCTGTCCGCATCGCCTGAAGAATCGCTCTATCGTGTTGCCAACTGTTCTCGCCGGATATTCATCACCTCCACTCTCTGGAGTTCCCTCGACAAAATGCGGCAGCCAGTTCTTGTCTCCATTGATACCAACCAGATTCTTCAGGCAGCATGAAATGCCCGTCTTCTTGTGGGTTTTCAGTTTAGGCAGGTTGATGAAAAGATCACATTTGGCGGCTGTTCCAGACAACAAGTACTCATGAACCTTGTCATGATGATGGCGGTTCACCTCGGCCCGGTCGTAATCCGCGCCATAATATCTTCCTTCCCCCCCGAACTGGTAAAAGTGGCTTTCCATGCCCAGGTCACGGACGACATAACCCCTTGGATCCTCAACATTGTGGATACGATGGACAATGACTTCTTCCTTGAGAACCCAGACCTCTCTACGAAGATCCAGTACTTCCAGCCGGAGTTCAGGCCAGGCTCGTTCAATTTTCTTCAGACCATTGATCAAATCACCCCGTGCCAGGATCGCATCAAAGGAGGCATACGTGTGTGGGGCATCACAGATAGCAATGGTTCCCTGCCCATGAAGCCGGTCCGCTAACGCCTCAACGATGGCTAAGACGATTTCAGGATGGGTGATGAGCGGGATCCAAACATCTGGCTGGTACTCATGAGCCTCTTGGATCCAGTTTGGTTTGACAACGACAAGAGTATTGGAAGCCGCTTTATCCAAGACACTGTTGATTTCGGGGGCATGGGAAAGAAGGGTATCCACGAAACTTCGTATCAGACCACGGTCCTCATACGAATGACATTGAGTTGAGAATACCCGCGCTCCCATTGGACTTTCCCGCCTGTCTCTCTTCACACAAAGAGAAAAGCCCCAGTTGTCAACTGAACCGGGGCTGAGCCGCTGTGCTAATCTGTCAATCTGATTCCCGATAGGGGAGAATGTCTCCCGTTATTTGAGGATCATTCCGGCCTTTATCTATCGCCTGAAGGTTACAATGTAGGGTACGGACAGTACGGATTGCTCGGGATTGGTTGTCTTGAAAATGATCTTCCCGGAACGCGTGTCGGTGAGGGCATCGGTTACAATCTTCGGCTTGATGGTGTAAACCTTCCGTGTGGGTGTTGAATCGGGTTTGAGAGTAATCTCCAAATCATCGTTTCCCTTGCTGCCTTGTAGCTCGATGGAGGTCACATCGAAAGTCTGTCCGCTCCGAGAGCTCAGTGTGAGATCCCTGGAGGCTTTCTTCCCTCTCACATCGGATACAAAGACCTTTTTGGGAAGACAGGAAAGGTCTCCCTCAACAATCCACCGCACGAAAACGGTGTGAGTTGGGTTCTTGGGGTCATCGGTGGAAATGTAGACCCGGTGACTCTGTTCGCCTTCCGTTGTACCTCCAGTCACGTTAATCCGGACAATCCTTTGCACTTCATCAAAGGTATTGTCAGGTTGTTCTTGCTTCGGGGCCGGAGCTTCGGCGGTAATGGCCTTAATCTCCGGGCAATCCGATTTAATGGAGGTGATCTTGAAGCGGGGATCATCTTTCAGGTACTGGGAGGTCACTATGACATCCTTGGTGGTGCTTTGCAGCTTGCCCATGGCACCCATGTCCACTTGAGTCGGAACCACACGCCAATCCGAAAGGATCATACCGGACATGCGGAAGTTCTGGGATTCATTCGTTGGGTCGTTCGTATTGACCCGGACATTGATGGTTTGTTTGCCAAATTTTCCCTTCGGATTCAACGCGGCCGTGATTGATGCGGTTGCTCCGGGTGCAATCTGAGTCGCTGAGGCGATGGCCGAAAGGCATCCACACGAAGGTCTGATTTTGTTGATCACCAAGTTCTCTTCACCCGCATTGCGGAAAACAAAGGTGTGCGTGATTATGTTGGCGTCACTCGAGCGGATCGCACCGAAGTTGAAATCGGGATTGGGCGCCTCGATACGGGCTTTACACTCTGGGTGAGGAGCCGGTGCTTCCTTTCCCTCCTCGGTGATCTCAATGTCAGGTTCGTCTTCCTCAGCCCAGACCTTCTTTTCCAAAGATAAGGAAATAACAAAAAACAGCGTGAGCACCACAATCAACGGCCACGAAACCACAAAGAATCGCTTCATTGGGGGATCTCCCTGATATGATGGTTACAGATATTCAGGCTCGCGGAAGGAGCCTTTTTCCATCGCGATTTAAACACGACATGATTCAAATTGTCCAATCTCATGGGGCATTTCGTCAAGGTCACTCTTGCTCAGTGCCCTAGATGACAGACTATCGACACAACGATTCATACTCCTGTTGGGTCACGCCCCTCAATGTGCTGAGCGCCTCACGGGTCCGGGATGAAGCACATGTTCATCAGTATGTCCGCAACAATCCAGTCTATTTTCTATAGCTTGCCGTGTAGGGAACAACCAGTTCGGGTTGTTCCGGATGAGTGGTTTTGAAGATAATCTTCCCGTTACGAGTTTCCTGAGGGGCATCGGTCACAATCTTTGGACTGATGGTGTAAACCTTCCGCGAGGGGGTGGGATCGGCCTTTAAGGTCACCTCAATATCTTCATTCCCCTTGTCGCCTTGGATTTCAATGGAAGTCACATCAAATGCAGCTCCCGAATGGGAACTTAGCGTGATATCTCTTGAGTTTTTTCTTCCACGAAGTTCGGAAACCATGAACCTCTTGGGCTGGCAGGCGAGATCCTTTTCGACGGACCAACGAACAGTAACTGTATGGGTTGGATTCTTGGGATCGTCTGTAGCGATATAGATGTGCTGGCTTTGATCCCCCTCGGTGGAACCGGAGGTCAAACTCACCCGGACTGTCCTCTGAACCTCGACGATAGAAGGATTTGGTGGCCCCGTTTTGGGTGCAGGGGTTTCTATGGTGGCGGCACGAATGTTTGGACTCTCAGTTTTAATCGCTGTGATCCGGAATTGTGGCTCCTCCTTGAGGTATTGAGAGGTTACCTTGATTTCCTTGGTGATGCTTTGAACCTTACCCATCCCGCCCATATCAAGCTGGAGGGGGAGTATGCGCCAGGCCGAAAGGATGGTACCCGACATCCGTAACACCTGGGATGCATTATCGGGATCATTCGAGTTGATCCGGACAGTGATGGTCTGGTTCCCGTACTTGCCTTTGGGATTCAATGTGGCCGTGACAGTGGCGGTGGCTCCGGGGGCGATCTGGTTGGCCGAGGCTACGGCCGAGGTGCAACCGCAGGAGGGCCTCACCTTGCTGATGATGAGTGTTTCCTCACCTGTATTTCGAAGGACAAAGGTATGCGAGATTGTTTTGATATTGTCCGAATGAATACAGCCAAAGTTATAGTTGGGCTCCAACGCCTCCAGGCGGGCTTTGCTCCTGGCGGGGGGAGGGGGAGCTGCCTTTCCCCCGTCAGTTATCTTCATCTCGGGTGTTCCATTCTCGACACAAGCTCCCTCTATCATGGTAATAAGACACACACACAACAGGCCCAGCAACAACACAACCAGTGGATGGACAAGAACAGAAAACCGGTTCATCTCGGCATCTCCCAGTAAAAAATGAAGGATAGAGATCCCCTATTCCTCAGAGGAATCTGGATTTGTGGCCAGTCGGATAACATCCATTTCCGAAATGTTCAGTCCAATAATATGCCCCGTCAAGGCCATCCAGTTCCGATTCTCAATGGACTCGCTATTGACATAGTATCCTTCTTTCGGCCTGAGACTGCGGACTACAGGTACTTCATTTTGAAAGGATTTGTTATCTTGACATACATTGTGCTTCTATGCATTATACCTCAAGGTAATAATAGAAAGGACTCACCAGATGATTTCAAAGGACTTGGTGGCCGCCTCGGCCACACCCCTTGTACTTTCGATCCTTGCCAAGGGGGAGAGTTATGGTTACGCGGTCATTCAACGTGTCCGTGAGCTCTCTGGAGGCAGGATGGAATGGACCGATGGGATGCTCTATCCAGTCCTTCATCGCTTGCAACGCCAAGGTTTGGTACGTGCTAGATGGCGTGTGGCCGACACGGGACGTAAGCGGAAATACTACGAACTCACCAAGCGTGGAGCCGAGACCCTCCGTCAGTCTCAGGACCAATGGAAGGTTGTTCATTCCACTCTCTCCAAGATTTGGGAGGAATCTCCATGTTTGAGCTAGACAAGGAGATTCGACAGTGGCGGATGGATCTCCGAAGGACTGGCGCCATACGGAGAGACGCGATCAATGAACTTGAATGTCACTTACGGGATGATATTGACCACCTTTCAGCCTCAGGACTCAGCCAGGAGGAAGCGTTTCATAAGGCTGTCTGTCACATTGGGGGAAGCGGGGAACTCAGCAAGGAATTCGAAAAAGTGAAACGATGGGGTTATGATCTCATGGAAATGACTGGCGGGGAGGTGATCACGATGGGCTACAGAACTCTATGCCGGAATGAGCATTTCATCACGTTTGTTCTGTTTGCTGGGATCAGTGGAGTGGTGGGTTGGATCGCCACCACTTGGTGGATGCTTTCCACTGGGACCAATTCCGGGCATTGGGCCACTTGGTCCGTAGCTTTCCGGACCATCGGTGTTTTCTCTTTGTGGAGTTCGTTCTTTCTGCTTTTCGCGATAGCGTGTTTACCCTGGGCAGGCGCTCTACTGCGGAGTTGCGGGAACAAAAGGAAAGTCCTGATTCGTGCGGCTATCCCCGCAATCATCCTCTCGCTGCTTTATGCCATACTGGGATTTACTGCAATCTTGGTCGGACCATATCTTTATGCGCTGGGCAGTACCATCGTGAATGGCCCCAATGTGGTTCAATCAGCGGTATCGCCAGATGGCTCCTATGTGGCGTATGTGGCCGGTTCACCCTCAATCGATGGTCCCAATCAATCTCTCTTCATTGACCGGGCTGATGGAATTCACTTTCTGAGGATTGCCGGACTCGCGGAAGATATCGACTTCATCGAAAACATTCACTGGTCACCCCTGAGTGACATCGTAGTGTTCAAAACTTACAATTATCTATACACAGTGTGTCTGCCAAGTTACAAAACCATGCAGGTTTACCTAGGACAGGAGTGGAAGCGAACCTCGAAACAAAGAGGAAGCACATTTTCTTCGGGTGGTGTCCGTGTACATCTCAGGAATATTGCTTTCCCAGAACCTGGGGTTGTCACTTATGAAGTCGAGGGAGCAACAGAGGTCCAGAGGCTGGACCTGGCTTCCATTCTCCATTGACAGGCTTTGAGAGCTCTGTCATCTCGTTTCAGCAAGAACTATCTTGATATCTCAAATGGTTCACTTTGGTATACCGCTGTATGTGTTTTGCCATGAAGGAGTCCTGTCATGCTTGCGAACATGGTGGCGTGTGTGTTGCTGAGTGTATTGTCTGCTCCGGTAGATAGTGGTGTTTGCCAACCAGATGAACTGGCGGAAATGCGTTGTTACTTTGAAAAGGCATTTCAGGTTGAGGTCACAAACCAGGAGGTACATCCCCGTTTCACCATCGAGACCTCACATGACCTGGTTCAGAAGAATGCCCATAGGGGACATCCTCTCACCATCCATGGTGTCCCTTTTACTCGTGGCCTTTACACTCATGCCCCTACTCGCTTGAAGGTCTTTCTGGATGGTCCAGCGCGATCTTTCCATGCCACCCTCGGCGTGGATGACAATGACCAAACCCGGATTGGAAAGAGCAGTGTCGAATTTACCGTGACAGCGGGTGCTGACGAGCTCTTCCGGTCACCTGTTATGCACTTTGCGGATCCCGCGCTGGTGACAAATGTCAATCTGGAGTCAGCTGCGGAGTGTGTGTTGGAACTCACCAATGCCGGGGATGGCATCCATTCGGACCAAGGGGTGTGGGGAGAGGCTTGGTTCGAGATGGCGGATGGACGGAAGGTCTGGCTGGATGACCTGCCGGCCTTCGATAGCATCGCAAAGGCGTCTGACCATCCACCCTTCTCCTTTACCTTGGATGGAAAGGATGCATGGAGCTTACTGAAAGGACTTGAACCCAAACGTGCACTGGAGACTTTGGATCGGAATCGGCTCCGGTATTCGATGGAGTGGAGCGATCCTTCTAGTGGTTTGGTGGTGGTCTGCGAAGCCATTCAATATCCTGCATTCCCGGTGGTGGAGTGGACGGTTCGTTTGCGAAATGAAGGTACATCAAACTCCCCATTGATCGAGAACCTGAACTCTTTGGATCTCCACTGCCAACGTCATCCATTGCTTCCTGAGTATGAATTCATATTGCATCGGAATCGTGGAACCGTAGTGACCACAATGAGCGTACCAGAGGGCAAACGTGACTGGGAACCAAGTGATGAGACGCTCAACTCTGGCTCCAAGCGGGAGATCATCCCCCCCCAGGGGCGTCCAAGCGCGGGAGAGTGGCCTTACTTCAACATTGAATCCATGGGGAATGGAATCATCTTTGCCGTGGGTTGGCCGGGGCAATGGGCCGCACGGTTCGAGCGGGATGATCAAGCCGGGTTACATCTCCTTGCTGGCCAGGCCACGGCCTCTTTCCGCTTGCAACCGGGCGAGGAGGTCAGGACGCCACGGATTGCTTTGCAATTCTGGAGGGGGTCACGGACCCATTCCCAAAATGTGTGGCGGCGCTGGATGCTGGCGAATGTGGTACCCCGTCCTGGCGGAAAGGCTCTTCAGCCCATGTCTGGCGCATTCTGTGGTTATTATTTCCCGGAGCTTCAAATCTCCGAAGAGGGTGAACTCCAATACATGAGCCGTTTTATTGAAGCGGGCATCATCCCCGATTACTGGTGGATTGATGCCGGCTGGTATCCCTGCAAGGGGAGTTGGGTCAATACGGGGACCTGGAAACCTGATCCGGAACGCTTTCCGAAGGGATTGAGCGCTGTTACCAGTGTTGCCAAGCAGTATGGCATGAAATCCATCGTCTGGTTTGAACCTGAGCGGGTAACCTCCGGTTCCTGGCTGTATGAGAATCATCCGGAGTGGTTGCTGCCCTCCAAGCCTGAGCCAGGTGAAACCTGCCTCCTCAATCTGGGGAATTCCGCCGCGCGTGAATGGCTGATCAATCACTATGACAAACTCATCCGTGAAAGTGGAATTGATCTCTACCGCCAGGATTTCAACATGGCCCCCTTGCCTTGCTGGGAATCAGGAGATGGCGAGGGACGCAAGGGCATCTGCGAGAACCACCATGTTCAAGGATATTTGGCCTTTTGGGATGCACTCCTGGAACGGCATCCCAACCTGCTGATTGACACATGCGCTAGCGGCGCCCACCGGGATGATCTGGAGACCCTGCGCCGCTCAGTGCCGCTCTGGCGGAGTGATTGGGCTTGGGAGCCCACCTCCATGCAATGCCAGACCTATGGCCTGGCCCAGTGGATTCCCTATTTCGGGACTGGGGCCGTCTCCGAGGATCCCTACAACTTCTACAGCGATATGACTCCCTTCATGCTCTTCTCCTGGGACATGAAGCGCAAGGACCTGAACTATGAGGACCTTCACCATCTGGCAAAGGTTTGGAAAGAAGCTGCCCCCTTCTATCTGGGGGATTTCTATCCCCTGACCCCCTACTCACTGGCTGAGGATGTCTGGCTCGCTTGGCAGTTTCACCGGGATGATATGAAAGCTGGACTGGTCCAGGTCTTCCGGAGGAAGAACAGCATTTATGAAGCAGCACGGCTTAAATTATCGGGTCTTGAGGATGACAAGGTCTACACCCTACACCGTCTTGACCAGAATGCAGAATCGTTGCGGATGACTGGGACGGAACTCCGTATGAAAGGTCTTCCGGTTGTTTCCATGAAGGCTCCGGAAGCTGTGATCTGGGTATATGCCGAGGTGGTAGAGGGCCGGAAATGATCAGCATCAAATTCGATGCCCTTTGAGGGAGTGTCTCTGAGGTGGCGGCGGTTGTTACCCCGCCAGCCTCGCCTTTACCATCTGATTGACCGCCCCGCCATCGAAGAGTTTCCCGGTCTGCTTAAGGCGCGCCATTACCGCGCCCATAGCCTTGCCAATGTCTTTAGGTGTAGTGGCTCCCATTCCGGAAAGAACTTCCGTCACAATGGCTTCCACCTCTCCGGTGGAAAGGCGTGCCGGAAGGTATTCCTCCAACACCGACAACTCGGCGGTTTCATTTTCAACCAAGTCGGTACGGCCCCCCTTGGTGAACATCTCGATACTCTCACGGCGCTGGTTGACCAGACGAGTGATCAGCTGGATCACCTGCTCATCAGTAGGAGCACCCTTACCCTCTTTTTCTTTCTTGAGGATTTCCGCGCGAATGCTTCTGACCGAACGCAGCCGTACCTCATCCCGGGCTTTGAGGGCTTCCTTGATATCCTCGGAGATTCTTTCGCTCAGCGTCATGGTTGTCAGCCTAAACTGGGAACAATTGATAATAGTGTTTCGGCCTCATAGGACATCTTCGGGAGGGTAGCCTCGGCCTCCTGGAAATTGGACTCTTTGGCGGCGGTCTCACATATAGAAGCCAACCGGGCGAATTCCTTGGCGGCGAGGTTGGAGGCAGCCCCCTTCAGGGTATGAGCCTTATAACGGATCCCCTCTGAGTCCTTGCGTTCCACGGCCTTGGTCAGCTCAGCAATCTCCCTATCCAGGGTCTCCACCCACTCATTCAGGAGTTCCACGGCAAATTCGCGGTCGCCACCAATCCGGTCCAGCAATTCCTCGAAAACAAGCGTCGGTTGGGTTGTCATCGAGTCGATCCCTTTCCTCCTTTGAGATGCCGATACAGCCTCCGTCCGTTGACGGAAGAATACCGGAAGTGGTGAGGGTTTTCCAGATTGAGTTGAGCTTTAGTGTCTCGCTGGATTGAAATAGCTTGCCTTCAACCACTATCTTGATAAACTGTACGGTCGGCTCGGATAGGGCCACCTAGTTTTTTAGACTGAGGATCGACCAACATGGCCAAAGGAAAAAGGGAGAAAATCAAACTCGAGAGCACAGCCGGGACCGGCTTTTTCTATACTACATACAAAAACAAGGCGAATGTCACTGGGAAATTGGAGTTCAAAAAATATGACCCAGTAGTCCGGAAGCATGTCGTCTTTAAGGAAAAGCCACTCAAGTAAGATCTCTCCCATGTTCACATAGATGGCACCAAGATCGAGCCATACACTCTTATCGCTTTCCAGTTGTGTACATCGTCGCGGTGCGGATATCGAAGGAGTGGAACAGGCTTAGGTCCCGGAAGGGGGCATGGTCTTCATTCTTGAAACCGTTGAAGGGAAGCTCGATGGTTTCTCCACCTTTGACAGGACCTTCCTTCTTGAAATGGTAAGCTCCGTTGATTGTGAAAACTGGATTGGGCCAGGCGAAGTCATTGGTATTGGTGACCTGGAGACCATCCTGGGCTGGGTTGACACGGCTCTCGAAGTGGATCAGAGCCTTGGGGCGAACAATCCGATTCGCCTCATATTCCCGCTGGCAGGCACGTACAAGGAACAAAACTCCGAGGATAAGAACCAGGTTGAGGAGGATTTTCCTGATATCCATGTTATATGAAGACTACCCCCCAGGCCTCCTGATTTAGTAATTCGAAATCGGCCTGCTCTTATACTTGAGCTGCTGCCGGACCTCGGCGCGATAAATCTTGAGTTTAGGGATATTCGGATCCAGTTCTTCAGCCGCTTCATAAGCCTTGTCGGCTTCCTCCCATTCACGGTTTACATGATGGATTCTACCCAGGACGAAGTGGAGAGTTGGACTGTTTGGATTATATTGCTCCGCTTTGCGGAGCATTTCCTCCGCGCCTATGAAATAGGAGTGGTCATAATAACGATAGGCAAGCTGAGCATAGGTTTCCGCGAGCTCGCGGGTGATGGTCCGCCGTAATTCATCCTTGGGGGCATTGGGAAGAAGGTTTTCATAAATCTCAATGGCCCTACCCAAGTCATCATTGCGGGCGGTTTGACGGGCCTGTTCAATCCCATTCTGACAACGTGTAATCCTTTCCGAGAGAATCACCAGATCGATCCGTGCCTGGATGTCTGGATCCCCCGGCTTCAGCCGCAATGCCTCCTGGTAGGTTTCAAGGGCACGGCGGGTGTTCTTACGCTCCTCAAGGTAATAATCCCCGCGTTTGACCATGTAGGCAACGAAAGGTTCCGGCTTGGTCCCTTGAATCTCCTGATTCTCCAGAGTCAGGGTGCTTCCGGCCAGCAGCTTCACATTGGTGGTATTTTTCCCTTGCCGGACAACATGCCCATCCAGAGTACGATCACCGCCGAAGTACAGGACATCCGCTTGTGAAGCAAAGGCATGGATCAACAGGAAAACGATAAGTGCACTGATTAACCGCTTCATTATCTCCCTCCACGCAAAGGAGTAGTCAGCCTTACAACATTCAATCACATCGGAGGGAAGGGTAACAGGGGACCTTTTCAGGTTTCGTTGGACTGCTCTTCGAGAGTCTCTCTGGCCTCAGAAAAAGACTTGAAGGAGACTCCCTCAATGGACATACAGATGAATCCCAGAAGGATGACCGGGAAGATCTGGAAGAAATGCGCCAAGTAGGCGACCGCGGTAGCGGTGGGGACCGCCACACCGAAACAGATCGACAGGGCCATCTGGAAACCGAGATGAAAAGGCCCTACATATCCCGGGGCTTGGGGTAACGAAACCGCAATCGCTACCAAGAAAACGATC
>CAZORO010000048.1:0-4165 GCA_964581845.1 uncultured bacterium | reverse complement strand
TCAGGCCCGCTTGTGCCCAGGATAGATCGACTCCAAAAACCCCGCTTAGAATCTGGACATTCAGAATCACCATCCACCACACCATGAAGGTCCAGAACCAGGCGAGGATAAAATCCTTGGGGTTCCTGAAAACCGCGATACCGCTGTGGAAATGATCCACCATTTTATCGGTGAAATGGACACCCCTGTCTCCGAGGAGCCGGGAGAAGACCCGGAGGATGCGTTTAAGGTGTTCAGGTATCAGGCAGATCGCGAGGATTCCCCCGATCCCGACCATAAGAATGACCACGGAGGATTTCTGGGCCATGCCGATCAGGCCATCGAAGGTGTACTGCGAGCCGAACATTTCCACTGGATGAGCTCTGGCATCCGGCGCAATCGTGGACCCAGCAAACCATAGCGAGAGAACCAGCAGGATCAACATGCTGCCCATGTCAAAAAGCCGGTCCGCGCCATGGAATGCCATCGAGATGGCCAATGGGATATTGTACAACCGGTAGGGAAGATAAACGCGGATGGCCTCGCCAGCGCGTAGCGGGAGGATGGAATTTCCAAGGAACATCATCGAGGTCATGGTGCAGCAGGATTTGAGTCCCACCTCGGGAAAGTTGGCCAGAATGCGGTGGTAGCGGAAGCCGCGGAAGATGATGTTCATCATCATCACCAGTCCCGACAACAGGAACCAAGGCCAGGATGAGGCCTTGGATTCGATCATTCCCACCACTTCGCTAAAATTGACCTTCCGGAAGGTAAACCAGAGGCAGAAGGCACTGATAAAAATTAAGACGGAGATAAGAGCTGTTCTCTTCATAGGTGGCCGGGGAGACCTTATCCTTACGAGCGAAAGGAAGCAACGGGTAATGGATTCATTCTTCTCTGGAAAATCCGTCATCATCACCGGTGGAGCTCAAGGCATTGGGATGGCCACAAGCACCGCCTTTGCCCGGCAAGGAGCCAGGATTTTCATTGCGGATATCGACATAGAGGCCGGTGAGGAGTTGCAGGAAACCCTCCTGTCCGATGGCAGGAAGGCCGATTTCATTCCCACCGATGTCTCCGAGGAAGCGGGGGTGGAGGATCTGGTCCGCACCGTGGTTAACTCAACAGGCCGGATCGATGTCCTCATCAACAACGCCGGAACCGGATGCACAAGAAAACTCGATGAACAAGGGCTGGATGATTGGGAGCGGGTGATTGGGATCAACCTGCGAGGACCTTATCTTTGCTCGAAATTGGCCTCGGTCCATATGCCTGAAGGATCGGCAATTGTGAACATCTCTTCAACCCGTGCCATGATGTCGGAGGCCAATACCGAACCTTACTCAGCTTCAAAAGGGGGAGTGCTGGCCCTGACACACTCGTTGGCCATGAGCCTTGCCTCCCGGAGAGTCCGGGTGAATGCCATTTGCCCCGGCTGGATTGATGTCTCGGATTATCAGAAGAAGTCGAAGCGCATTCAGCAAACGCTCTCCGAGGCGGATCATCTCCAACACCCGGTTGGAAGAGTTGGCCGCCCGGAAGACATCACTGAGGCATGCCTGTTTCTCGCGGATACCACCAAGTCAGGTTTCATTACCGGCCAGCGCCTGGTGATCGATGGTGGAATGACAGTTAAAATGATTTATGTGGAGTGAAAACATGTTTGAACAGCTGAGTAGAGCAGGGAAGGGAAAGACCGGGAGATGCTCTTCTTGGGATACCACGGGAAAGAATCGCGATGTCTGGTTCATCCCTGGGGGGGAGAAACGAGTTCTCGCCGATATCCAAGGTCCGGGAAAGATCACACACATCTGGATGACCCAGCACCAACACTACCGTGAATGCCTGTTGAGAATGACCTGGGACAATGCTCCCCATGCCAGTGTGGTGGTTCCTTTGGGAGACTTTTTCGGATTGGGACATAGCATCGTCAATTCCTACCAGTCGCTCCTGTTTACCGCCTCCACTCAAAACAACAACCAGGTGAACCAGGGCTGTGCGCTCAACTGCTATGCTCCCATGCCATTCCGGGAGAGAGCGTTGATTGAGCTTATCAACGAATGCCCCGATGAAGAGCATGGTCAGTACTTCTATATCGATTACGAAACCTACCGAGAGCCACTTGCCAAGGAGGACCTTTACTTCCATGCGGAATTCCGGCGGGAGAATCCTTGCGGGGGTTGGGGCCATGAGATCCCGGTGAATGTTCCGGAGGTCGACATCCCCAACAAGGGACGGACCGCATGGGATAACAACTATGTGATCCTGGAGACCCAAGGACGCGGCCACTACATCGGGTGTAACCTGAGCGTGACTAACTTCCAGGGAAACTGGTGGGGAGAGGGAGATGACATGATCTGGGTGGATGGGTATAAATGGCCGCCCGATCTGCATGGCACCGGCAGCGAGGACTATCTCAACCAGGCCTGGGGGATGCAGCCGAATGCCTTCTTGCGCAATGGTTCCTCGATCTTCGAGGGGCATACTGGCGGATACCAGACCAGTTATGTCTTCCATTTGGAGAATCCAGTCCGGTTCCAGAAGTCAATCAAGGCCACGATCGAGCATGGCCATGCCAACCACCTGGCCAATGAGATGAGCAGCGTGGCCTATTGGTATGCGGATCAACCCTATGCCGCCATCAAGGTCCCGCCCTTGGAGAAGCGCCTACGGGTGATCCGGGATACGAGGGGACGCTGGAGCAACGAGAAACACTCCCAAATTACCTCATATACCATCAAACCGAACCGGGATATGCTTCACGCGAAGAAAGCCTGGAAAAAGAAGATTTCTTGAGATGATCAACATCGAGAAACAGATCGCATATTGGCGGGAGGGTGCCGATGAGGCCTGGGAGGTGGGGACCGATCTTGTTGAGCGCGGCAAGACATTGTATGGGCTTTTCTTTGTCCACTTGGCCATGGAGAAGATGCTCAAGGCGCATGTGTGCAAACAGACACAGGAACTAGCGCCGAGGATTCATTCTTTGTTAAGGCTGGCGGAAATTGCTGAGATTGGCTTAACCGAAGAGCAGAAATCAACCCTTAATTTGGTGAATATTTATTGTATGGAAGGGCGCTATCCAGAGACTTTCGCGGACCCTCCAACCAAAGAAAGAGCGAAGGCGTTGGCTGCAAGTAGTTGGGAGATTTACATATGGTTGAAGACTCTGTTGTAAGATCAGTCCGCTGTTTCCTTTCTGCCGTGAGCGAGACTGGAACACCCATCACCTTCGGTGTTGTTTTTGGTTCCCAAGCCACAGGCCGAGCTCACCAATGGAGTGATATCGATCTCCTTGTTGTATCTCCTAGATATGACAAACATAGAAACCGCGATGAGCTAGACAATCTTTGGAGCCGGGCTGCTCATGTGGACAGCCGTCTTGAACCCATTCCCTGCGGCGAGATCGAATGGCGCGAGGATGACTCCCGCGCCATTGTCGAGATCGCACGCCGTGAAGGGGAGATCATCTACCCCTAGCTGATCCGTATCGGTTTCGCCTCCAGGATCAGTTCATTGGCCTTCAGCTCCTCCAACACCTTGGGAGGCACTGGCTGGTTCACATTGATGATTTCAAGAGCAACCGGACGATCCCTGTTTGGCCCCAAGGACATGCCTGCGATGTTGATGCCATTACGTGCCAACACGGTACCCACCAGACCCACCACTCCTGGAAGGTCCTTGTTGCGGACCAGGAGCAGGTGACCGGTCGGTCTGGCCTCCACCTGGTAATCATCGATCATCACGATCCTTGGAACACTTTGACCCTCGAAGATGGTGCCCGAGATCGATAGAGACATTTTGTTGGTGGTGATGGTGACGGTTACGAGGTTAGTGAAACCAGTGGCCACGCTACTAGCCAACGACTCCACCTTAAATCCCTGCATCTTGGCCAGGAACTCCGCGTTGACATAGTTCACGGTCTCCGGCATGAGGGTCGAGATGGCTCCACGCAAGGCTCCAGTTGTGACAGGGGACTCATCAACCTTGGTGATATCGCCCTGACAGTGGACAGTGATCTTCTCGAAGGTGCCCTCCACGATCTGGGCTGCGAACTGGCCGAGCTTGTCCGCCAGTTGGATGAAGGGACCGAGGATCCGGCGTGATTCCGGATCAAGCTTGGGCATATTGACCGCATTGCGGACCTCACGGTCCAGCAATGCATCCACCATCTGCTCCGCCGTGG
>CAZORO010000047.1:16366-18344 GCA_964581845.1 uncultured bacterium | reverse complement strand
TGAGGATATCGAGACCATGCTCTCAAAATATGGAGCCAAGCTGCGCAAATATGAGAATCATGAATTCCTCCCCGCGGTGGTGGACCGTTTGACACAAGAGAAGGTGGTGGGTTGGTTTGCGGGACGCATGGAGTTCGGACCTCGTGCTCTGGGAGGACGAAGCATCCTCGGTGACCCGCGCTCACGTACCATGCAGTCGGTGATGAACCTCAAGATCAAGTACCGCGAAAGTTTCCGTCCTTTCGCTCCCTCAGTCCTAGAGGAACACTCCCCCGAGGTATTCGAGATGGAGACGGAGTCGCCTTACATGCTCCTGGTAGCTCCGGTTCGTGAGGAACGCCGCATCCCGATGACCGATGACCAGGAAAAGCTCTTCGGAATCGACAAGCTCAATGTCCCGCGCTCGGATGTTCCCGCGATCACACACATCGATTACTCAGCCCGCATCCAAACCGTTTCCAAAGAACGTAATGGTCTTTATTACGATCTTATCAAGGCCTTCTATGACCGGACCGGGTGCCCGCTTGTTGTGAATACCAGCTTCAATGTACGCGGCGAACCCATTGTGGAGAGCCCCGTGGATGCTTACCGTTGCTTCATGCGGACCGAGATGGATAGCCTGGCGATCGGCTCCTTTATCCTCGATAAGGCTGAACAGCCCGAGTGGAAAGAGGAGGGAGACTGGCGGAAGGAGTTCGAGCTGGACTGATGCTCCCAATAAAACGCACCCCCCCCACAATCCAGGAGCTGCGTAAGTTTGGTTACCAGACCGGTGGAATCTTTCTGGCCATTTCGGCGCTGTTCCTTTGGCGGAAAGGCACAGGAAGCTACACTTTCATGGTCACGGCGGTCCTGGGGGCTTACCTGATCATATTTGGCTTGGTAAAACCAGCGTTTCTGGCGGGTTTTAACCGTTTCTGGTGGAAGCTCGCGGATTTCCTTGGACGTTATGTCGGCCATTATGTGGGCTTGGTTTTTTTCACGATCCTGTACTGGATCCTCTTTGCGCCAGTGGCGGGGATCATGCGGCTGGTGGGCTTCGATCCGCTGGGGTTACACAGGCATAAGAATGCGGCTTCCTATTGGCATAAACGCCATTGGCCATTATCCTCAGATCATTACGAGCACCAATTCAGCATCGAGAAGAGGGATCATGAGTAAGAAGTCGATTCTCACGGAGTACTGGGAGTTTCTGAAGTACCGTAAAAAGTTCTGGCTGTTGCCGATTGTGGTCATCATGATGGGTCTGGGCTTGTTGTTGTTATTCGCGCAAACCACCTCGGTGGCGCCCTTTATTTACACACTGTTCTGAGCGGAGGCATACCCAGGAGGTTGGGAACATGAGCAAGGGACGGATACTTGCGGAGTACTGGGTCTTTCTGAAGTACTACAAGAAACTCTGGCTGTTTCCTATCTTGGCAACGCTCCTCCTTTTCGGGTTGCTTCTCTGCGCGGCGCAGATCTCAACCATAGCGCCTTTCGTTTATATGTTGTTCTGAACAAAACGTCTCTCGAGATGGTTCATTTTCCCTCCCGCCATTTTGAATGACTTGACGAAGTGACCATATATGGTATAATCACATGTGATTAGATCGTTTATAAAAGCCGAACCAGAAACACAGAGGAGATCCGAGTATGAATCCGACCGAGATTCTGATGAAGGAACATCGAATTATTGAACAAGTGCTCAACAGCTTGGAAGTGATTGCTAACCATGCTGACCGGGAAGGTGGAACAGACATGGATTCGGCAGGCCAAGCACTTGACTTTCTTCAGACCTTCGCTGACCACTGCCACCATGGAAAAGAGGAAGACCGTCTGTTTCCTATGATGGAAAAGAATGGATTCCCAAGGGAGGGGGGTCCTACGGGGGTGATGATCTCGGAGCACCAGCAAGGCCGCAGCTATATCCGTTTCATGCGCGATGCCTTGGCCGCGGAGAAGAAGGGTGACAAGAGCGCGCCGACATGGTTTGTTC
>CAZORO010000047.1:9532-16356 GCA_964581845.1 uncultured bacterium | reverse complement strand
TGGCTACATCCACCTGCTCCGGAACCATATTTACAAGGAGGACCATTGTCTGTTCCCCATGGCCGATCAGGCGTTGAATCCAAGAGAACGGGAATCCCTCTTAGTTTCCTTTCAAGAGTTCGATCAAAGGGAAATGGCCCCTGGAGTGCATGAAAGGTGTTTGAGAATAGCGGATGAACTGGAGGAACGGCTTGGAGTGAGTAAGTCTAGTTGTCAGCGAGGAGGTGTTTGACTACAGTTCTTTACATGAACATACGGACTCTTTTTGCTCTAATCCTACGGGTGTGCCTCCCCGCATGGAGCTTGGTGTTTACTCTATCCATGCGCTCAGCCGAGGCACAAAAATCCTATCCAGGCTGGTCGGCTCCCAAGATCATTCCCACGGAATCGACTTTGTCCACCTACCCTGACATCGCGGCAGTGGGGGATACCCTTCATGTGGTCTTCCGCTCAACCACGACCATCCTGCCTGAATCGGGCGGCCCCTCCGATCAAGATCTCATCGAAGAGGAAATTCTGAAGATTCAAACTCTCCTGCGCCAAGGCTCTACTGAGGATATCGATGCGTTGGGGGGGAAGAAAAAGATACAGGAGAAACTCCAGGAACTGACCAAGAAGCTACGTGATATCCAAAACAAGCCTGTCTCCACGGGACCCGCGACTGGCTCGCCGATCACCACCACTATCTGTTATACCCGTTCGGATGATCGTGGACGGACATGGTGGGAGAAACCGGTTGTTATCGCCAGGAATCCCGATGGTTTCATGGGACAAACCGCGATATATGTGGACTCCAATGGTATCCATGTCATTTACACGGCCACCCATCAGGAAAACATCATTCATCTCTTTTATATCCATAGCGTCGATGATGGAAAGACCTGGTCTGGCCCCCAGCAAGTCAGCCAGTCTACTTATGATAAAATGGATCCCCAACTGGCTCCCACACCTAATGGAGGTCTGGTGGTGTGTTGGTGGGAGCTCGAGGAAGCGGAGATCGAGGAGCGCCGCCGTCCCACTTTTGAAACCTTCGATAGCTTTCTCCAGGACCCCAGCATCGAAACCAAGATCAGCACCCGGACCCGGACCATCATCCATTATGCACGCTTGATGGCCGGCGGTGCCTGGCAGGGTGATCAGATCCTGGATAATGCCACTGAACTGGTCACATCACTCTGTCTCAGTACCGGCAGGGATGACAATATCTTCCTGTATTGGTTGGACAAGGATGGTTTTGATTGCCGTACTAGCAGGGATGGCGGGCAGACCTGGGAAACGACTCTCGCATACCAACAGCTGATAGACACACGCTTGTTCAATACCTTTTTATATGATGGCACGGAGCCGTGCTTCATTCGTGGTCCCCTGGAGTTAAATAAAGCGGGACAATTGGCATATCGGCGAGGTCTCACCGGTGGTGAGGATTGGGTGAATATCATCGATGGACAAGCCCAACAAAGCCATCCCCAGATTGCCTTCACAAATGGCGAGATTCAGGTTGTGTGGGGGATCACCGATCTTTCGGGACGTCACATCCTTTATTTCCGTCAGGACAACAAGCCGCCAGTCAGCCGTCTGGATTACCCACCCAATGGCGATTTGGCCAAGACGCAAGCCTCTTTTGTCTGGGGAGCCACGGATGACATCGCCACACGTCTCACATTCCGTTGGTGTAGCATCAAGCGTGAAGACCCAAAAACACGTCCAGCTCCCACCGGTTGGACTCTATATGACGAAATCAAGTCGCAAACCATACCAGCCCCACCAGATGCCTATTACACCTTCTATCTCCAGGCAGTGGATTTTTCCGGGAATGAGGAGAAAGAACCAATTGCCTTGGATTACCACACATACTTTGTTCCCCCAACCATCACCGCCGACACCGCTACGGTGCCTCCCTTGGTGATTAATAGCCGTAACCTTGAAATCAAATGGCGCACTGAGGACAACAATCCCCAAAATCAGGTTCTGGTGGCCTATCAGGTGGATGGTCAAACACCAAGTGAATTTGCTGCTCGGGACAGCGTAAAGATTACCGGTCTGTCGACCGGCTGGCATCGTATCCAACTGCTCGCGGTGGATGGAAATGGGAATGTAAATGCATTTGGCGATGAGGTCTCGGTGAAGGTGGAGCTCGAGCTGGGCTTGGAATGGCAGCAGATTCCGGTGTCGCCACGCGAGGAGAACCGTGTGGTTTTGAAGGATCCCTCCGTCCCACTGGCCTGGCGTGTGTTCGAGAATACCCGTGATCAAGGGATCAATTATTTGTCATCCTATCTGGTCACTCATGATGGCCGTGCCCGCAACTGGACCACCCCCCAAACAGAACTGAAATGCGTCTTGACCGGTCTCAATGGGGGAGAGATCGAGGAGGGTGATTACCGTGTTCAGCTGGTCGCTCAGGATGAGTTCGGCAACCCAGCATTCCCGGTGGGGCGCGCTGATAAGGTCATCGAGACCACCTTCACAGTCGACCATACTCCGCCGGTCATTACCTGGAATCCACCCTTTATCGACCCCAACACGAAGATTCCAACACTCACGGTGACGGGAGAGGATAAAGTCTCCAAGGCGGAGAACCTGGAGTACAAATTCCGTATCGCCGGCGCCACTGAGGGGGGCTGGACTGAGTGGGCCAAAAACACCTCTTATGTCTGTGCTGGACGTCCCATCAGTTGGTACAGTTGGGGTTACAAGGTGGAGGTCAAATCGCGTGATGTCGCTGGGAATGAGAATCGATATCCCGCGCGTTACTCGTTGATCTGGTATGACCGTAGCCCGGCCACTCTCTATGCGGTTATTGGAATTGCTGTGTTGATCGCCCTCATCTTGATCTTCCTTGTTATCGCGGGGATGTTGGAACGTTCCAGGGCGCGTAAGCGCGCGGCGGCTCGCAAGGCCGCGGCGATGAAGCCCGTCGAGGCGGAACCAGAGCCCGAAAAAGAGAAACGTCCCGCGAAAACCGATGACCTCTTTGGCATGCCCACCATGGACATGAGCGCTGGCACGGTTACAGAAGCTCCGGTGAGCTCCTCATCTTATGACTTCAGTTCCAGCGCCAGCTTCGATGATCTTTTCGGTACTTCACAGCCTCAAACAGCCGAGGAACCCACCACGCCGGAGGAGGATATATTCGCTTCCACCTTCTCTGAGGCCCCCTCCCTCGACTTCACCAACGACGAAGAGACCATCATCATAGAAGATCCTTTCAAGGCTCCCCCGAAACCGGAGCCGAAGAAGGAACAAGACTGGTCGTCCGATGATAAGGTGGATCTGACCGACCACGATTTATTTGATCCACTTTGAGAAGGGGGAACAATCCCCCTCGCCCTTATGTATCGCACAGGTATGTGCGATGGGGAGAGGGGAGGTGGGGGGTAAGGTCTGAAATGTTTACCACCAGGATGATTCTCCATGCTTGATATGAAACGGGTGCGTGAGCATCCCGAGGAAACCGAGTTAGCACTCAAGAGCCGCGACCCGGAGATCGATCTGGGGCCGCTTTTACAGCTTGAACGGGAACGCCGCGAGGCGATCACCCGCTGTGAAAACCTGAAGGCGGAACAGAACCGGATCAGCAAGGAAATCCCCGCGCGTAAGAAAGCGGGCCAGTCCGCCGAGGACCTGCTGGCACGGGTGAGCACCCTCAAGCAACAAGTTCAGGAATCTCTCGATCTTCAAAGGAGCCTGGATCAGAAGTTCGAGGAACTCGCGCTCGCGCTTCCGAACATCCCTCACTCCAGTGTGCTCAGGTCGCTCAACAAGGAGGACAACCAGGTGGTCCGTGAGTGTGGGACCAAGCCTGAGTTTTCTTTCCCCATCAAGAATCATCTGGAGCTGGGAGAGAGCCTTGGCCTGTTTGACTTTGAACGTGCCGCCAAAATCAGCGGTTCAGGATTCCCAATATATCGCGGACGGTTGTACCGCCTTGAGCGGGCGTTGCTCAACTTCCTTCTCGATCGGAATGATAAGGCCGGTTACGAAATGATCGGCCTACCTTACCTGGTCAACCGCGAGACCGGTTTCACCTCGGGGCAACTCCCAAAGTTTTCGGAACAGATGTATCACGTCACCGCCGATGAACTTTATCTGATCCCCACCGCGGAGATCGCCCTGGGGGGAATTCATCGCGATGAGATCCTGCTCGACAGCGATCTCCCCTTACGCTACACGGCCTACACAGCCTGTTTCCGCCGCGAAGCCGGAACCTATGGCATCGGGGAGCGTGGATTGGTCCGTACCCACCAGTTCAACAAGGTGGAGCTTTTCTCGCTGACCACCCCCGAGACCTCCTATGAGGAGCTCGAACGGCTCCGCAGCCAGGCCGAGAACCTGATGGAGGAGCTCAAACTGCATTACCGTACCACCCAGCTGGTCACCGGCGATCTGGCCCAGGGATCGGCCAAGACCTATGATATTGAGGTCTGGCTTCCCGGGCAGAACCGCTATTATGAGGTCAGCTCATGCAGTAACTGCGAGGCCTACCAGGCGCGCCGTGGGAACATCCGTTTCCGGCGTGGACCGAATGGGAAGCCGGAGTTCGTACACACCCTGAATGGCTCCGCGCTGGCCACCTCACGCTTGATGATTGCCCTGCTGGAATGCAACCAGCGGGCTGATGGAAGTGTGTTGATACCAGAAGTTCTTCGTCCGTTCCTGTGTGGCCAGGAAATTCTGTAGGGTGGGGCTGGCCCCACCTTATAACATCCGTTATTAGCCGGGGGCAAATGATATGCCGCCCCCGGAGATGAGAAGGAGGTCCTTACCATGGGGGAACAGGAAAGTAAGGCTACACGCCCTGTTTGGTCAGCCGAGGTCGGGGGGCTGGCCGACATGGTCCAATACCAGAAAGGTTCGATTGTCAGCCGTGCGTTGATCTCCAAGAAGACAGGCACGGTCACACTCTTCGCCTTCGACAAGGACCAGGCTCTAAGCGAGCACACCACGCCTTTTGACGCGCTCGTGCATGTCCTGGATGGCGCAGCCGAGGTGACCATCTCGGGCAAACCCTTCACATTGCGTAGCGGCGAGGCGATCCTCATGCCCGCCAACGAACCCCACGCGCTCAAGGCCACGAAGTCCTTCAAGATGATTTTGACGATGATCAAGTCGGAGTAGGGGGAGAGGTTCTTTGGAACCTCCACCAACTCCTTAATTCAACCCCGATCCCCACAAACTCCCATCGTTATATTTGGCCTGGTAGGACGCCTGGATACTGCCGTTACTCGCATCACTGAGCCCCACCGTCACATTAACTGGAACTCCAGGGTCGTTGGCATTAAACTCGGCCCAACCCTCATATTTATTATTCTCGATAACAAGACCTGGAAGTGACGCTCCCTTGGTTTCAATCACTCCTGAGGTGGGAATTTCAAAGAGACCAGCATCAAGCCCAGATGGAGATTCCTCTATTACGTAGTCATTGACCTCAAAAATGAAAATCGGACTTTCTTTTCCACCGGTTATCCAATAGAACGTTTCAATCTTCTTGAGCAACAGGCTGTCCTTATCAAAGTAGTAGTGATGGACAACGTGAGTATCTGATCCTTGGCAACCTTCGCTTCGTTGCGCAATTACATGGCAAGGACCCTGATAATCCTCCACCCCCAGATAGACGGTATTTTGACGCTCATCACCTTCAGGAATCTTGAGACCCATTGGTGAGGCCAAACACACATTGAAGACATTCACCTGGGTGGCGGGTAGGATTTCCACCTTGGCAGCAAAGCGGAACCATACTTTCTTCCCATTGAACCCCACATGTGTCGTCCCCCGCATTCCCATCATAGAACTCACATCCGCCCACCAGTGGTCTCCGATACGGGCATAAATCGCGGTCTTTTCACCTAAATCCCCGGCAACCATAGCCATTATCTGACCTCTTTCCGGAAGGTGTAGACGCTCGGGTTCATTTATGGGGAGATACCCCTGCTTTTGATCGGATTCATTCCTCGGGCGTGTCACCAGTGAGAAGGAATTTTGAGTCAGCACCACCCGCACGTCCTTGATCTGACGGTGTCTGTCAAAAATACGTGTGAGTAACCCATCTTCATCAGCCGTGGGCACGCGTTTTTCCATCAGAGGGAATGAGAGGAAGTATTTCGGATTCAGCTTGGCCTTGGTCCTATCAGGAATAGTTTCCATAAGCGAGGAAGGAAGTGTTACTTTGAGAGGAATATATGGAAAATGGGCCTCTTCATAGGGACGCTGCTGGATTTCGAAGCGGACAATCTTCGCCAAACGCATATCGAAAGTGACCGTGGTTTGAATCAAATCTCCAACCTTGTGGCTATCACTACGGATAGTGTGACGATACGTACCATCCTTATCAAAAGCCACGACACGGAAATCCACCTGGGTGAGACTGTGTGTCAGCGTAAATATCGTCTCTCCCTCTGATTCCAAGGGAGGGGCAAAAGCGAATTGACCTTTATCCCCATTCTGCGAACTGGAGGGCCACTGACCGGATACGTCGTTCTTGGTGTATTCCAACAGAGTCTCCCACTTTCCAGCTGCTACACTTACACGGAGAACGCAATCTTGGTCAAACCTCGGAAGCGCCACCGCCACCGCGCGGGTATGCGGAAGTACCTCCTGATCCATATCACTTCCACCGCCGACGGAACTCGCGGACGGAATGGTTTCCATACGTGTGCTGGCATATTCCTCCGGTAAATTCCGCAGTTGCACCGCGAACTCATAGGCGCGTTCATGCTCCCGTGGATAAACCCGTGAACCATCATCAGTGTAGGGGGCGGGGGATAGGGGTGAGCCATCCGGTTTCCACCAGGAAGTAGGGGTGGAGGGGTGCCTCGAAATGCCAA
>CAZORO010000047.1:0-9522 GCA_964581845.1 uncultured bacterium | reverse complement strand
CACCACTCGGAAGGGTTTTGATCCAGTCAGAATGCTCCTTCGGCGATTTCTTTTCCGTAGCGGACTGAGCCAACGGCATGAATGGCACCATAGAAACGGCCATCATCAACAGCACAACGGGAATCACCACCCACCAGCTATCCCACGAACTTCTGTTAGGTTTATTCTTCTTCGCGGCTAAGCGGCAAACACGCTCCAGGAGAGAGCCACTCTTGGCGGCCAGGGCAAATCCTGGGTTCACACGCAGTTGTTCCATCGATGCTAGCGCGCTGGCATATGTGATCGCGTCACCACACACCGCCACCGCGATGTCATCGCAACAATGCTCCCGTTCAATACGGATCCGCTTTGAGATCCACCACACGGCGGGGTGATAGAACAACAGCGTTTCGATTGCTGTTTGCAGCAGATTTATCAGATAATCATGACGCTGGATATGAGCCAGTTCATGCACCAATACCGCTTCGATCTGTTTTGGGGTCAAGCCAGTCACAACACTGGCGGGCAGTAGAATCACCGGCTTGAGCCATCCGATGGTGACTGGGGAATCGATCAAAGCCGACTTCAACAGATCCACACACCTTGTGATCCCAAGCATGGTCTGAAGGTGCTTTGCCAATTGAACAAGATGATCAGAGGAAGGCTCCACAAACCGTTTCCGCAGCCGTTCGACAGCGATCCATCCCGCCAAATGATGGATCGAGAGAAGGACCACCCCCAGGAACCACAATATGACCAAGACCGGCAACCACGGCTCCAACCAAGGGGGCGTCACTGAAAACATTGACTTCGATGGATGCAGGGATCCTTTTGGACTCACGGCATTCTCCAATGGTTCCATGACCGGAGCCGGAGCGGATTCCACCTGAACAGGAACAGAGGCCGGTGACAGCGCCAGTTGGGTTTTAGGAGGTGACACGCTGGATTTCACTGGCGTGTTCCTTGTTTCCGGAGCATGAATTATGACGAGGGTGAAAATCGGCGCGAGGGCGAGTAATGCAAAGCAGAGCAGCGACGCCATGTACCGGGATTCCGCCGGCCGGTCCCTTAAACCCCGGAGTACAAGCCAGAGCACCAGCGCGGCCAATGCTCCCTGCCAGAGAAAGTGGATCAGGGCCCAACCGAGTTGATCCACCCACATACTACTTGGGAAAACCATAAAGTTTGTCATTATTGTGCCTCCTCCATCTGATCGAGCACACGGCGGATTTCTTCGATTTCCTCGTGGGACGCCTTCCTGGCCGAAAGAGCATGAAGGATAAGTTTCTGTGGGGAGCCGCCAAAGGCACTGCCCAATAGATCATTGACAATCCGTGATTGAGCTGCGCCTTCTGAAACCGCGGCCTTATAAAGGTGCTGGAGCCTACGGGTGTCGCGTGTGACCAGGCCCTTCTCGGCCATGATCTGCATGAACTTGAGCGTGGTGGTGTAAGCCCGTTCCTGCGTAAGGCGGAGAACCTCATGCACCTCGCGGACAGTGCTGGCTCCACGGTCCCACAGGACTCGCAGGATCTCCAGTTCACGCTCGCTGGGTTTGGGTAGGTTTTTCTTGGGCATACAGACCTCCTCCGTTGACCTCATCCCTCTGGCCTCCTTCTCCCTCTTGTATCGCACATACTTGTGCGATACAAGAGGGAGAAGGGGGGCTTTTGCCCCCTCTCTCGGTGGGAGAGGGGGTAGGGGGTGAGGTTAGAGAACATCATAATACGAAACGATTCGTATATCAACGGGAAAGTTCGTAGCTGTGGAATTTGGTGAAAGGAGGATTGAGATTGGGTAGAAATGCTGTTTCCCGTTTCCTAGTTACATCCTCTAGGCTCACTCCACTAGGACACGGGAAACCAATTTACAGAAAGAATGTTGCACCAACAGCCGAGGGGAATTCCCCATTCCCATGGATCTTTCCTCCAGCAGGCAAAAACTTCTTCCCCCTTCTCCTTGGGGGAGAAGGGGGCTAAAGGGATGAGATGAGCGAACATCTTTTTTTTACCAATGGTGGACAATCACTGGACGAGGGACTAAGGGGGCAACCACATACGGAGGGGGGAGAAGCAGTGGGGGCCTGAAAATCGTGACAGGACGAGCATAAATCCGGGGGTGGGGGTGTACATAGGCCGTGCCGTAACCATACGTGTAAACAGTGGAGACTGGAATGATCCGCGCCTGACTTTCCTGGGTTGCAACCAATGTGAGGACGACCACTAGGGCCATCGTGAGTGTGATAAGAGTTCTTTTCATTGTCTTGTCCGCCTTTCTGTGTTTTCTTGGGGAACCTTTTTTGTTCCCAGTGAGTTAACGAAAGCGGGGAAAAGATTTGCAAAGTTTTTTCAAAAAACCTGGAGGGGTACTTTGAACCTGTCTTGAAGTAATCTTTTGTCCGGCTCGACAATTCAACTGTCATCAGGATCAATCAGTTCCCTGATCTATAGGGAGGGAAAAATGCACCCTTCAGGATAGATCTAACCAATGTGGAAAGAGGGGTCATGGTTGTCCGCGATCTCTAGAAAGCCGTTAATTGAAATTCACACCTCTGGATGCCTTCTCCCAATCTCGCACACCTGTGGGGGGCAAGTGAGCATAAAAACAAACCCCCCCCTTCACCTTTCCGAAGAAAGGGGCCAGGGGGGATTTTGTTGAAAGTGAAGTTTTTTGGGAATGAGGTTGATGGAGAATCAATGTAGTGTGGAGGTTCTTAAACATTCCGTATTTACCAACGAGGACCCCAGGGAAAACGTGGGCCAAAGGGACCATAGATGACCGGTGGCGGCGGGGGCAGAAGCAGTGGCGGGCGCCAGAACGGAACCGGGGGCGGTGGGGGAAGCATCGGATAGGGAGCAAAAACGGGTCGAGGAGGATACGGGAAAAACTGGGCTTGACTGGGTTGGGCCACTGTGACGGTTAAAACAACCACCAGGGCCAGTGCGATTGTGATGAGTGTGCTTTTCATTTTCTTGTCCACCTTTCTGTGTCTTCTTGGGGAACCTTTTTCTGTTCCCAATGGGGTAACGAATGCGGAGAGGGGATTTGCGAAAAATTTTTCTTGACAGCTCTAACTTGAGTATCCATCAGGGGGGTCATGGAACTTGCCGCTGTGCCATAAGACATCTACAATTATCTCTTACATGGCCATTCCCTATGTCAATGACTCCCGCCGGCTTGAATCGGCGAGGCGGATTACAGAGTACCTTGCTCCTGTAATCGATGCCCGTTTCTCGATCCGTCTGTGGGATGGATCGATGATCCCGCTTGGCAAGCATGTGGATACTGGTTTCTTCATCTCAGTGGAAGATCCAGGGGTTCTGAGTGCTTTACTCCGCCGTCCAGTTCTGGAAACCGCGCTCAGGTTATACGCCACGGGGCGGATTGACTTTCAAGGGGGCGACCTTCTTGAGTTCGCCGCGCTTGCACGCGAGACCAACGCGGGGAAGAAGCTACGGAAACTCAGCAAGATCCGCTTGTTGGGGATGGCCCTACCACTGCTGCTCTCCAGCGGGCGGACTAACAAGGTTGAGCATGAGTACAGAGAGGATGAAACGGGACATATTCAATCGCGGCGCAAGGAACGCGACTTCATCCAGTTCCATTATGACTTAGGGAATGATTTCTATACTCTCTTCCTTGACCCGGAAATGCAGTACTCCTGCGCTTACTTCAGGAAATGGGAAAACACCCTTGAACAAGCCCAACTCGACAAGCTCGAGATGATATGCCGCAAGTTGCGGCTCTCACCTGGAGAGAAGTTCCTCGATATTGGTTGTGGCTGGGGAGGACTGATCTGCTATGCCGCACGGAAGTATGGCGTGAAAGCGTATGGAGTCACCCTGTCACAGGCCCAATACGAGTATGCTTCGGCGAAGATCCGCAGTCTGGGTCTTGAGGACCAGGTGACTGTGGAGCTGCGTGATTATACCACGCTTGATGGTGTCTACGACAAAATCGCTAGCATTGGAATGTATGAGCATATCGGCATCGCGAATTACCCAACCTATTTCCTCAAGATCCGTTCACTCCTGCAGGAGCATGGAATCTTCCTCAACCATGGTATCTGCCGCAAGGCGAAGAAGAGTAAAAGGAAATTCTCCTGGATCCGTCCAGAGAAACGTCTCATTCTCAAGTATATTTTCCCCGGTTCTGAACTGGACCATGTGGGCCATACCATTGAGTCCATGGAGGCGGGTGGCTTCGAGGTGCATGATGTAGAGAATTGGCGCGAGCATTATGCCCTCACCACGAAGTATTGGTACCAGCGGCTCATGGCGCATGGTGATGAGGCCATCGCTCAAGTCGGCTTGGAGCGCTACCGGATGTGGATCGCGTACCTGGTGGGTGTTTCCATGGGCTTCTCCGATGGCAGCCTACAGATTTACCAGATCGTGGCCACCAAACGCGCCAAGCGCGGTCCCTCGGGGATGCCGCCCACACGCGAGGAATTGTATAGGATTTTTGAAGGTTGTTAATAAAAAGGAACGGTGTCCGGGGTCACGCTTTTGCGTGACCCCTTCGGATATATTTATTCTACTCCATCCTCGCTGTCTCCGTTTTCCCCGTGCAATGCAGCAATTCAGTGCTCTCAAGTGGCTCGCATTTCAAACCCGCGAATTTCACCGGGCTGATGAAATCCATCGGACCGCCCTTGATGGTCACATATCCATTGGTCTGTGTGATCGCGGTGGCGTTGGGCGCGAGGCTGACCAGGAAATGGTGGGTCTGTTCTGGACGCACCTTCACCACGAACACAAATCCCGCCGAGCCATCCTCCGCCCGGTAGGATTGATACCAGTCATTGCCAAGAATCTGCTGGTCGTGGAAGAGCCACTGCGAACCGCGTTTCTCCCACAGCATGGGCGCCTTGTGGGAGGAGAAACCCTCCACCAGGATTGGCAGCCAGTTGTCGCCGTCCTGGAGTGTGAACTCGGCGAAGCCTCGCGGATCGGCTTGAATGCGGCGCGGAAAACCAGAGAAGTCTTTCCCATGAGCCGTTTTGACCGTGGCCAGGTTTTTTCCGTAAAGCTCGCGTTGACGTTCCGCTGGTTTGTAGTCAATGTCAGCATGGCCATAGGGCATAACGAAGAGATGGGATTCGATTTTGTCTCCCTTCTCCAGGCGTGGAATCTGCCCCGCAGTGGTGAGAAACATCTCAGTCCACTTAGTTCCTCCGCAGGCACTGAGCCCAAAGGAATCGACTGGTTTTCCCCCCAAAACTCCTTCAAAAAGATTCACGAAAAAGGCCATGTTGCCATTCTTGTGGGAGTATGCCGCGCAGAAAGGCCATTGTTTTCCAAGCGGAACACCCTCGAGAACCCACTTATCATCCTCGGCGGGAATATCCACCACCGTGGTCTTTCCCTCCGCATTGGTATATGCCACATGTGGCCAGATGGTTCCAACGAGATAGGCTCCGGCATTCAGGAACCTCAGATTGTGAGTGGAGTTCTCATCTATATCAACCGGCTCAAGGACTTCATGGACCATCCTGATGAAGCAGCGGGATTCATCATCCTGGGGCATCTCGAAGATTTCGAGTGTGCTCTTGATCTTGCCATCCTCGGTGAGGTAATCGAGCGCGAAGCTGGCCAGGGTGGGCCCGGTCAGGTAAATTCGTGTATCCTGCAGTAAGTTGTTGATCCACTTGCCGCCGGATTTGTAGCGGAGAGCCCCGATGACCGAGACATGGTCATGTTGGGGTTGCCCCTCCCAGCAGAAATTAGAAAGCGCGCGTACATCCGCCAGCAGATAATTGCGATCGTCTTCCCTAGGAAACTCGAAGGGGACATAACAGAAGGTCTCCGAGGGTCCGAGTGAGGCATGGAAATAATGATGGAAGAAACGAATCGAGGAGATCTGCTTAAGCGGGTGAGTCCCCCAATTGGCGAAGAGGTGATAAACTCGCCCTTTGAAGGGTTGGGCGGAGGAAAGATGGAGAGGGAAATACGACTCCCCGTAAGGGATATCCCCCTCTTCCTTGCCTTCTTCCTTCTCTCCAGCGAAATTCTTGGAGACCTGCACTTGAACCGGCAGAGGAAAGCCATGCTCATCAGTGAGAACAGAGGATTCTAGGGTGCCATAGGTATTGCGTACATTACAGATGATCTCGCCCGAGGCGCTTTGAGGCGCGGGCGCGGTCTTCAGTGAGATATTCAGGTTGACCTCATAGCGCTGATTGGGGTTGATCCACCCCTCCTCGAAAGAGCGTGGACCACGGTAATCAGTGGTGATCTCGAAAAAGCCTTTATCGGCACGGTAGCCCTCGTAGATTCCCCCAGTCAGGTCGAACTTCACTCGTTCGGGATGGAGTTCCCACTGGACCAACTTCACAAGTTCTTGAGGACTATGAGCGGCACAGAGGATGATCCCACGCGAACGGGTTCCCTCGGACCTCTCGGCGAACTGTTTGGAGGTTTGGAATAGTCCGCTCTTCTGTGGCCCCTCGGCTCCCAGATTTACCGCTTTCGCGGAGGAATCCAAGTCGATAACCGCTGCGGTGTAGCCTCCACGGATGACGACTTCGGGATCGGCGGCCCGTTTCGGTAGCGCCATGGGACTGAGGATGCCACCCTCCCAAGCCAGCTTCATGGCGGGAACCGGCCCGCGCGGAGTTACATTCAGATTGATAAAAACCCTGCGGGCATAGGCATAAACCGCCAGTTCGATATCCGCTGTGATTCCCTCGGACTTGAGATCACGTATGTGGATCTCATACATTTGAGTACCGAAGGAGTAGATGTTCACCCTTCCTGGTCCGGAGAGTGGTTTTCCATTGAGGGAGGGAATGATGCCCTTTTCATCAAGCAGATTGGTCCCGGCGGACTCAAAGCGGGAGACCTTGGCTTGGGCAAGATCAATCGCCAAGGTGTAGGTCTGTCCCTCCACGAGAAGGACATCCCGTGCGGCGGAGGCATAATGGACATTCACCGCGCATTGATCCTTAGTGGGTGCAAAGGCACAGGCATTCAGGGTTAGGATGATGGAGAGGTATGAGAGTCTACGGTTCATCACATTCACCGTCCTTCATGGAGTATGAGGAAGTGTAGACCAATTCCATGACATCAATGAAACCCAAAAATACGATTTCCATTATCATACCCGCATTCAATGCCGCCCCCACCTTGGGAGGTGTTTTGAATGAGTTACGTCCCCTTTCGATACCTGTATTGGTGGTGAACGATGGCTCAACCGATGAAACTATGAAGACCGCTCAGGGAGATCCTGTCTGGAAAGTGGTCTCGCACCCCCACAACCGTGGCAAGGGAGCCGCCCTGAAGACCGGTTTCCAGGAGGCGGCTGAGTCTGGCTTCACCCATGCCTTGACATTTGATGCGGATGGCCAGCACCCTACTGAAGCCATCCCAACCTTTCTTCAGGCTTGGGCACGGAAAGAGGATGCCATCCTGGTTGGGAACCGTTTTGCTGATGACACCATCGGCTCCATGCCATGGGTTCGCAGGCTCTCCAACGGCTTTTCCTCGACGCTGATCTCGCTTGCAGCCCGTACTTCCATCCCGGATGCCCAGTGCGGGATGCGCGTTTACCCACTCTGGATCTTTGAGGCCATGGTGTTGGAGTCAGATGGGTATGCCATGGAGACCGAGGTGCTGGTAAAGGCAGGAAGGCGTGGGATCGAGGTGGAAAACATTCCTATCTCATGCAAGTATCCCGCCGGTACCTCCACTAGCCGCTATCGTGCGTTCGTGGATTCATGGCGGATCACCAAAGCTGTGGTACGATCTCTACGGGAAGGTTCATAGGAGCATGAAGTTCAAGGTTCTGACATTTGGTTGCCAGATGAATGTGTATGACACGGGGCGTATTGAGCGCTACCTGGTGGCCAGTGGCCATGAGCCGGTTTTAACCGAGGAGCAGGCGGACCTGATAGTCATCAACACCTGCGCCATTCGTGACACTGCTGAGTCACGTGTGTATGGGACTCTAGGGCGCTTGGTGCAGTTTAAGCGCGAACAACCGGGACGCATGGTCGCGGTGACAGGCTGCATGGCCCAAAAGGAGGGGGTGAAACTCCTTCGCCGTTCTGGAGTGGTCGATGTGGTTGCGGGAACCCATGCCATCCCACGTATTCCTTCTTTAATTGAGCGAGCGGCGGCGGGTCTTGGTCCTCAAGTAGACATCGCCAAGACCGAGGAGGACCTGTTTGATGAGACCACCGGCATCCCCCTCCATGCCGGAGTCCTACGCTATCCGGTATTTGTTTCGGTGATACAAGGTTGCAGCAAAGTTTGCACCTTTTGCGTGGTTCCTTACACACGTGGTAAGGAGGTGTGCCGTCCCCCCGAGGCGATTGTCGAGGAGTGCCTCTCCCTGGTACGTCAAGGATATCGCGAGGTAACTCTGATCGGACAGAATGTGGACTCCTATCGTTATGATGGTGTCGATTTCGCCGGTTTGCTGCGGCGGGTCAGCCGGATCGAAGAGCTCACCCGTATCCGCTTCACCACATCGCATCCACAGGATATGACCACGAAATTGATCGACACCGTGGCCGAGTGCCCCAACATCTGCGAAAGCTTTCACTTCCCTTTGCAGGCCGGCAGTGACCGTGTGCTTAAGGCGATGAGACGCGGCTACACGGTTGAGCAGTATTTCGAGAAGCTGGCCTACCTGGAGAGAGTCTTTGGCCCCAGAGAGGCCCATCCATTCTCCTATGGTATTTCGACCGACCTGATGGTGGGTTTCGCCAATGAAACAGAGGGGGAGTTTAAGGAGACACTGGAGGCGGTCAAACGCGCCCGCTGGGATAGCGCCTTTATGTTCAAATACTCACGGCGCGAGGGAACCGCCGCTAACCGTTGGGAAGACAAGATCTCCGAGGAGGAAAAATCAGAGCGTTTGGCCAGGTTGATTGAACTTCAAGAATCGATCAGCCTTTCATTGAACCGGTTGGTAGTGGGGGCAACCGCCGAGGTGATGATCGAGGGCATTCCCGGATATGACCCTGAGCTGCCATTGCAACGCATCAAGGCCCGTACCCGGACCAACAAACCGGTGGGGATCAAGCTTCCAGGGGATCCTGCTTTGTATCCCTCGGTGGGAGAGACCACTCTTGCGTTGATCACGGAATGCAAACCGGTCACGCTGAGGGGAGAATTAGCCGAGGTGGCGGAGCCATCGAGTCGAGACAGGAACCAAATTCGAGCAAGTGCCTGAATCCTGCGGAATCAAAGTAGAAAAGTGAGGAGATAAAGCCATGATTGCCATACGGGGTGTTTATGATGGGAAGACGTTCAGGGCATTACCGGGCGAAGTCCTTCCAATCGTGGAACGAGAAGTTCCGGTGAATATCGTGTTTTTGGATGAAAGCCAACCTTCCCATTCTCACAGGTCTCAGCTTGCAGAGGTCATCCGGGAAATGCGTGAAGCTCGATCCAGGATGGTTCCTCTCGACTGTGATTTGAGAGATCTTATCGAGGATGGACGTGAACGCTGATAACACTAGGTTAGTCGTGGTGGATGCCAGTGTAGCTCTTAAATGGCATTTACGTGATGAGGATTCAACCGAACAGGCTTATG